>JBQGCR010000823.1:0-10194 GCA_052038585.1 Kineosporiaceae bacterium | reverse complement strand
CGCGCCGGCGAGCAGCGCCAGCGCGGCGAACGTCGCCCCGAGCAGCCACAGCCCGACGACGGCGACGACGACGTCGCGGGCGGGGACGCCGAGGTCGACCGGGCCGTCGAGCAGCAGCACGACCGCGCCGGCCGCCGCCGCGAGGCACGCCGTCTGCAGCGCGAGGGCACCCGCGCGCTCGAGGAGGTAGCGGCGCCGGCTCACCGGCTGGGTGAGGTAGAGGTCGAGCACGCCGTCCTCGTCGTCGCCGGCGACGGCCCGGCTGCCGTGCATCGTCGCGAAGACGAGGAGGAGGATCGGGCCGATGAGCCCGAAGACGGTGGCGTCGAGGTAGCCGACGGGCGAGCCGAGCTGCCGCATGCCGAGGACCTCGCCGAAGGAGCCGAGCGCGTCGGCCTTGAGCGAGCCGAGCGCGGGGTCGTCGCGCATGGTGGGCCAGAACGAGGTGTACATCGCCGCGACGGCGGCCAGCGCGACGCACCAGACGGCGACGCCGCGCCGCTCGCGGCGCAGGGTCGCGCGCAGGACGGGGACGCCGGACGGCCCGTGGGGGCGCTCAGCCGCGCGGGGCGGGGACTGGGTCGTCATGCTGCACCTCCGGTGCCGCGTAGTAGCCGAGGAAGACCTCCTCGAGGTCCGGCGCGCGGACCCCGAGGTCGACGACGTCGTGCGGCGCGAGCGCCCGGACGAACGGTGCGACCGTCCCGGACACGGTGCAGCGCAGGGACGATCCGTCGGTGACCACGGCGGCGACCCCGGCCGTCCCCGCGAGCGCACGGGCGAGGAGCGCAGCGTCCTCCGGGGACCCCAGGCGCACCTCGACGACCCGGGCGGCGCGCGCCCGGACGGCCGCGACGGAGTCGACGTCGACGAGCGTGCCGGACCGGATGATGCCGACCCGGTCCGCGACCTCCTCGACCTCCGAGAGCACGTGCGAGCTCATGAGCACCGTCCGTCCGGCGGCGCGCTCCTCGCGGACGAGCGCGAGGAACTCCTGCTGCACGAGCGGGTCGAGGCCCGACGTCGGCTCGTCGAGGACGAGCAGGTCGGCCCCCGGCATGAGGGCCAGGACGATGCCGACCTTCTGCCGGTTGCCCTTGGACAGCGCCCGGACGGTGCGTGAGGGGTCGAGCCCGAGCCGCTGCGCCACCTCGGACGCCCTGCGCCGCAACGCCTCCCGGGCCGGACCGGCGGGCGCCCGCATCGACGCGAAGACGTCGACGACGTCGGCGACGCTCCCCCGGTCGTGGAGCCGCACGTCACCGGGCAGGTACGAGATCCGTTGCCGCAGAGAGGCTCCGCCGCGCCGGGGGTCCTCGCCGAGCACCTCGACGGTGCCGGCGGTCGGCCGGACGAGGTCGAGCAGGACGCGGATCGTCGTCGTCTTGCCCGCCCCGTTCGGGCCGATGAAGCCGTACACCTCCCCCGCCCGGACCTCGAGGTCGAGCCCGTGCAGCGCCGTCGTCGCGCCGTACCGCTTGACCAGACCGCGCGTGCGCACCGCCGCCGTCGTCGTCATGACCGGTCCTCCCTCGCGTCCCCGGGGTCCCGCACCGCCGCCGCGGCGTCCGCCGCGAGGCGCAGGAACGTGTCGTCGGTGTAGAGCCCCTCGGTGAGCAGCCGGGTCTGCTCGGCCGCGAGGTGGAGCAGGGTCGGGACGGTGAGCGGCGGCCGCCCCACGGCGCGGGCCACGTGATCGGCGAGGACGAGCTGACCGACCTGCCAGGCGACGAGCACGGCCGCCCGCGTGCGGGGGTCCGGCGCGGGTCGCACCGCGCCGGTCGCCTCGGCCTCGGCGAGGACCTGCTCGGCCATCGCCACCATGCCGTCGAAGAGGGCGGCGGCGTGGTCGTGACCGTCGGCGAACCCCCGGGCGAAGTACGCGAGGTGGAGGTCGGCGTCCGCGACGGCACCGGCGAAGGCGGCCGGCTCCATCGGACCCCGGACGGCGTCGACCTTCGTCGCGGTGAGCGCCGCGAGCAGGTGTTCGTCGCACGCCTGGCGCAGCCCGGCCTTGCTGCCGAAGTGGTGGATGACCAGTCCCGGGGAGACGCCCGCGTCGGCGGCGACCTTGCGCACGCTCGTCGCGGCGAAGCCCTCGGCCGCGAACGCCCGCATGGCGGCGTCCCGGATCCGCGCCCGGGTCGTCACGTCGTCGGCTGAACGCACGTTCAACAGACTAAACGCGCGTTCAGCGACGCGTCAACGGCCCGCCCGTCAGGGGAGCAGGACGATCTTCCCGGCGGCGTGACCGCCGAGGCTGTGCTCGACCGCGGACCGGACGTCCTCGAGCGGGTAGGTCGCCGCGACCGGCACCCCGACCCGGCCGGCGGCGAGCTCGGCGAGCACGGTGAGCCGGGCGGCGGCGCGGACCTGCGTGCCGGGGTCGGCGCCGGGCCCGTTGCCGAGCACCTGCACGCCCTCACCCGGCGCGCGACCGAAGTTCGCGATCGTCGCGACCCGGCGCCGGTCGCTCACCAGCGCGAGGGAGACGTCGAGCGCCTCGTCCGTGCCCGCGGTGTCCACGGCCGCGTCGACCCCGTCGGGCGCCGCCTCGCGGACCCGGTCGAGCAGGCCCTCGCCGTAGGCGACCGGGACGGCGCCGAGGGAGCGCAGGTCGTCGTGCCGGGCGGGGCTCGCGGTAGCGAAGACGCGCGCCCCGCGGGCGAACGCGGGCTGGACGACGAGCCGGCCCACCCCGCCGGCGGCGCCGTGCACGAGCACCGTCTCCCCGGGCCCGACGCCGGTCGCCTCGAGCGTGTGGACCGCCGTGACCCCGACGAGCAGGGCCCCCGCGGCCGGCTCCCAGGCGACACCGGGCGGCTTGGGCAGCACCGAGGACGCGGGGACGACGACCCGCTCGGCGAACGTCCCGGACGCCGGGTGGACGACGACCTCGTCCCCGACGGCGACCGGCCCGGCCGGCCCGTCTGCGTCCGGGCCGACGGCGACGACGACGCCGGCGCCCTCCATGCCGACCCGCAGCGGGAGCCGGGACTCGTCGGCGCCGAAGGCGCCCGCCATGGCCTTCCAGTCGGCGGGGTTGAGCGCCGCCGCGCGGACGTCGACGACCACCTGGCCGGGTCCCGGCGCGGGCACCTCGACGTCGACGACGGACAGGACCTCGGGGCCACCGAACGCGGTGGCGACCACGGCACGCGTCATGGCAGTGCGCAGCGTCGCGGGCCGCGCCGTGATTCCCGGCCGGCTACAGCGGCAGGCTCCACGACGACGAACGGTGCACCGGCGCGTAGCCGAGCCCGGTGTACAGCCGGTCGGCGCCGGTGAGGCTCTCGGTGTCGACGTCGAGGCCGGCCCGCTGCATCCCGTCCCCGGCGAACGCGGCCACCTGCCGGGCCAGCAGCGCCCGGGCCAGGCCCCGGCCGCGCCAGGCCCGCCGGACGCCGAGCTTGGCGGTCCAGCCCTCGCGCACGCCCTCGGCCTCCCAGTCCGGCTCGTAGCCGTGCCCGGTCGCGTAGCCGGCGACCTCGTCGCCGTCGAGCGCGACGAGCGTCCAGCCCGGGCGGAACCACCGGTAGCCGCTCTCCCACTGCCGCCACGCCTCCTCGGTCCACGGCTGGAAGTTCCAGTGGTCGACGAAGGCCTCGTTGTGGGCGAGCCGGACGGCGTCGTCGAGGTCGGCCGACCACGGCACGACGCGGACACCCTCGGGCAGGTCGCCGACGGCCGGGCCGCCGTCGGCCAGGTCGCGGCGCATCACGCTGAACCACCGGGTCAGGGCGAAGCCCGAGCGTTCGACGAGCGAGACCGCGGCGTCGACGCCCTCGTCGACGGTCACCGCGGCGTGCGCCGGCACGTCGCCGAGCCGCGCGCGCCGGTCGGCGACGATGCGCCGGGCCTGCTCGACCTGCCAGGCGAGCAGCGCCCGGCCGACGCCCCGGCCGCGGGCCTGCGGGTGCACCGCACCCCAGCAGTGGGCGCGCAGCAGGGTCGTGTCGCCCGGGCGGACCTGGACCAGGCCGAAGGCGCGGGGGACGCCGTCGGCGTCGACCCCGAGCACCGTGTCGCGCGCGGTGTCGACCCAGTCGGCGGTGAGCTCGTCGCGCAGGTCGTCCGGCGTCAGGTGCTCCTGGCCGTCGTCCGCGGCCCGGGCCGCCTCGTGCACCTCGTGCCAGGCGTCGACGTCGTCGAGGGTCAGGGGGCGCCAGACGAGGTCGGGCGCGTCAGGGAGGTCGGACACGCCCCCACCGTGGCCGCGCGCGCCCCGGCGGCGCAACGGGATTACAGCGAGCCGAGGACGTCCAGGCGCATCTGCGCGAGCACGGCGATGACGGCGTACGCCGCGAGCACCACCGGTGGCGCCCAGAGCAGCAGCGTGTCGGCCCGGGCCCGGACGGCCTCGTTCGACGTCCACACCCCCTCGCGCAGCGTCCACAGCCACGTGACGACGAACATCGGGATGACGACGGCCCACGTCACCATGCACCACGGGCACAGGGTGGCGAGCCGGTAGATGCTCGTCCAGACGAGGAAGACCACGAACGCCTGCCCGAGCGTCACGCCGACCGCGAACGTCCGCCACCACCAGCGCGGGTACGTCAGCCCGGCGAGCAGCCCGACGGCGACGACGGCGACGGCCGTCCACCCGACGAGCCCGAGCAGCGGGTTGGGGAACCCGAAGAGCGAGCCCTGCCACGAGCGCAGGTTGGCCGAGCACTGCACGAGGACGCTGAAGTCGCAGGAGGCCGCCGAGCCGGGCTCCTCGAGCTGGTGGAACTTCTCCCGCGTCAGCTCGAACGCCGCGAGGAACCCCAGGACCGCGCAGACGAGCATGAAGAGCGCGAGCCCGCGGTGGCGCGGGGACGCGACGACGTCGTCCTCGACGTCGTCGGGGTCGAGGAGGTCCGCGTCGAGGGCCTTCGGTGCTCGTGCCATGACCCCATGATGCGGCACGGCGCGGGCGGGTGTGCGCCTCGGGCGGGGACGGCCGGTGCTCGAGGGCGTGTCCGTGATCGGCGTCGTCGGACTCCTCCCCTGTGAGCCGCGTGAGGGCGACCGAGCGCAGCCTGGGATGTGCGCAGTGTCATCGACGAGACAGACCGCGGTCGCCCGGTCCGGGTAGACCGGTCCCTCGCCCGGCCGCGGCCGACGACGGACCGGCCGGCGGGCGCCGATGGGGGGAGCCACGTGGACGGTCGCAGGACGGGTGCGCGCGCCTGGCGCGCGTCGCGGTGGTGGGAGTGGGTGCGGCGCTACGCGCCGCTCGAGGCGGGCGCGCTGCTCGCGGCCCTGACCGTCGGGCTCACGGTGAGCCGGGCGACGGGGGACGCCGCGTCCGCCGCGGTCGCGGCCTCGTTCGCCGAGGCCGTCGGGTACTACGCCGTCGCCGGCGTGCTCGAGGTGCGCCGGCAGCGCGGCCGGCTCGGGCCGGGCGGCGGCCGCCTCGCGGTCGGCGGGCGGGCCGTCCGCGGGCTCCTCGTCGAGTTCGGGCCGGCGGACCTGCTCGACACCCTGCTGCTGCGCCCGCTGCTGCTCTACGCAGGCCAGGTGCTCACCGGTGACGTCGCGACGGGCCTCGTGCTGGGCAAGGTCGCCGCGGACGTCGTCTTCTACGCCGTGGCGATCCCCTGCTACGAGCTGCGCAAGCGCGTCCTGCGGGACACCGGGCCGGTGCCGGCCCCGCGCACCGAGGCGCGGCCCCTCGTGTCCGGCACGCAGGTCGTCCCGCTCCCGCCGGTCGCCGCCGAGGCGACGCCGTACCTGCGGCTGGACCTCGGGCAGGTCGCGCAGCGCTACGCCGAGCTGGGTCGCGCGCTGCCGGGGACGGCCCTGCACTACGCGATGAAGTGCAACCCGGACCCGCGGGTGCTCCGCCTGCTGCACGGGCTGGGCTGCGGCTTCGAGATCGCGTCCGCCCGCGAGCTCGACGACCTCGTGGCGGTCGGGGTCGACCCGGCGGACGTCCTGTTCAGCAACCCGGTCAAGGTGCCGCGCGACGTCCGGCACGCCGCCGCCCTCGGCGTGCGGCGCTTCTCCTGCGACAGCTCGGCCGAGCTCGCCAAGGTCGCCGAGCACGCGCCCGGCCGCGCGGTCTACCTGCGGGTGGCGGTGGAGGCCGCGGCGAGCGAGGTGCCGAGCGAGGGCAAGTTCGGCGTCGGCCCGCGGGACGTCGTCCGGCTCGCGCTGGAGGCCCGCGACCTCGGCCTCGAGGTGCACGGGCTGACCTTCCACGTCGGGTCGCAGATGACCGACGTCCTCGCCTGGGAGACGGCGATCGAGCGCTGCGGGGCGCTCCTGCGGCGGCTGGACGACCTCGGCCTCCGGGTGTCCCTGCTCGACATCGGCGGCGGCTTCCCCGCCCGCTACGCCGACCCGGTGCCGTCCCCGGAGGACGTCGGCGCCGTCGTCCGCTCCGCGCTGGCCCGGCACCTGCCGTACCCGGTCGCCGTCGCGGCCGAGCCGGGCCGGGTGCTCGTCGCCGAGGCCGGGACGATGGTCGCGACCGTCATCGGGCTCGCCGAGCGGGGCGGGCGGCGCTGGGTGCACCTCGACGTCGGCGCGTTCAACGGGTTCATGGAGGCGCTGGAGACCGGCAACCGGCTGCGCTACCCGGTCAGCGACTCGCGCGGCTCGAGGGACCGGATCCCGTGCCGGCTCACCGGCCCGACGTGCGACAGCCAGGACACGATCCTGCTCGACGCCCTGCTGTCCGCGGACCTCGCCGTGGGCGACACCGTGGAGATCGGCGGTGCCGGCGCCTACACGACGGCCTACGCGTCGACGTTCAACGGCTTCGACGTCCCGGCCGTGCGGACCGTGCAGCCGGTCCACGTCCCGGTCGGGGTGTGAACCCCCTCCTCAGGCGTCGATCCGCTCGCGGTCCAGGCGGGCGGCGCCGTCGACGATGAAGTCCTTGCGCGGGGCGACGTCGTTGCCCATGAGCAGCTCGAAGACCCGCTCGGCGGCCATGGCGTCCTGCACCCGGACCCGCCGCAGCGTCCGGCGGCGGGGGTCCATCGTCGTCTCGGCGAGCTGGTCGGCGTCCATCTCCCCCAGGCCCTTGTAGCGCTGGATCGGCTCCTTGTAGGTCCGGTTGCGCTTCTCGAGCTGGGCGAGGAGGCGGTGCAGCTCGGCCTCGCTGTAGGTGTAGACGACCTCGTTCGGCTTGCTGCCCGGGTTGACGATCTCGACCCGGTGCAGCGGCGGCACGGCGGCGTAGACCCGGCCGGCGTCCACGAGCGGGCGCATGTAGCGGAACATCAGCGTGAGGAGCAGGGTGCGGATGTGGGCGCCGTCGACGTCGGCGTCGGTCATGAGGATGATCTTGCCGTAGCGCGCGGCCTCGAGGTCGAAGGTGCGTCCCGAGCCGGCGCCGACCACCTGGATGATCGCGGCGCACTCGGCGTTCTTGAGCATGTCCGAGACGGACGCCTTCTGGACGTTGAGGATCTTGCCGCGGATCGGCAGCAGCGCCTGGAACTCCGAGGACCGGGCGAGCTTGGCGGTGCCGAGCGCCGAGTCGCCCTCGACGATGAACAGCTCGGACCGCTCGACGTCGTCGCTGCGGCAGTCGGCGAGCTTGGACGGCAGCGTCGAGGTCACGAGCGCGTTCTTGCGGCGGCTGATCTCCTTGTGCTGGCGGGCGGTCACGCGGGTGCGCATCGCCCCGACGACCTTCTCCAGCAGCAGCCCGGCCTGCGCCTTCTCGGTGCGCTTCGTCGACGTCAGCAGCGCCGTGAGCTCGCGCTCGACGACGCGGGACACGATGCCGCGCACGGCGTTCGTCCCGAGGACCTCCTTGGTCTGGCCCTCGAACTGCGGCTCCGCGAGCCGCACGGTGACGACGGCGGTGAGACCCTCGAGGACGTCGTCCTTCTCGAGCCGGTCGTCCTTGCCGAACTTGAGCCGGCGGGCGTTGTCCTCGACGACCTTGCGGAACGTCTTGACGAGCGCGGCCTCGAAGCCGGCGACATGGGTGCCGCCCTTCGGGGTGGCGATGATGTTGACGAACGAGCGCAGCTCGGTGTCGTAGCCGGTGCCCCAGCGCAGGGCGACGTCGACGACGCACTCGCGCTCGACCTCGGTCGGGGTCATGTGGCCCCGGTCGTCGAGGACGGGGACCGTCTCCTTGAAGTGGCCCGTCCCCTGCAGCCGCCAGACGTCGGTGACGGCCGGGTCCGCGGAGAGGAACTCGGCGAACTCGCCGATGCCGCCCTCGTGGAGGAAGACCTCCTCGACCGGGCCGTCGGCACCGGGCGTGCCCGGCATCCGGCGCTCGTCGCGCAGCCGCAGCTCCAGCCCCGGCACGAGGTAGGAGGTCTGCCGCGCCCGCGTGACGAGCTCGTCGTAGGAGAACGCGGCGTCCCGCAGGAAGATCTGGGTGTCCGCCCAGTAGCGCACCCGGGTGCCCGAGCGGCCGCGCCTCGCCCCGGGGACGACCCGCAGCTGCGACTCCTCGACGAACGGGTCGAACGGTGCGTCGGGGCCGCTGCGGTCGCCGTCGACGAAGATGCCCGGCTCCCCGCGCCGGAAGCTCATGACGTGCCGCTTGCCGCCGCGGTCCACCGCGACGTCGAGCCGGGACGACAGCGCGTTGACGACGCTCGCGCCGACGCCGTGCAGCCCGCCCGAGGCGGTGTACGAGCCGCCGCCGAACTTGCCGCCGGCGTGGAGCTTGGTGAAGACGACCTCGACGCCGGTCAGCCCCGTCTTCGGCTCGACGTCGACCGGGATCCCGCGGCCGTCGTCCCCGACCTCGACCGAGCCGTCGGCGTGCAGGACGACGTCGATCCGGCGGCAGAAGCCGGCGAGGGCCTCGTCGACCGAGTTGTCGATGATCTCCCAGAGGCAGTGCATGAGCCCGCGCGAGTCGGTCGAGCCGATGTACATGCCGGGGCGCTTGCGGACGGCGTCGAGGCCCTCGAGGACCGACAGGTGCCGGGCGGTGTAGTCGGCGGACGCGGCGGCCCGCGACCGCGCGGCCGCGCGGGTGCCCTGGCCGGTCGGTCGGTCGGTCTGGTCGGCGGGGGTCGCCACGGTGCGCCGGTCTCCTCGCTGGGTCCTCGCTGCGGGAACGTCTGTTCGAAGGGTAGTGCCCCGGCCGGCGTCGGCCCGGCGCGGCGCGCGGGCGACGTGAGGTGCGTCTCACCGTCGTGAGCACGGAGCACGGGTTCCGCGTAGAGCGAACGACCCGCGGGTACCCGTACGGGAACGCCCTGTGCTGGTTCACTGTTGGGACAGTCGATGGTGACGACAGGAACCGAAGACGGACCGAGGAGGTCAGACGACGTGGCAGCAACACTCGCCCCCGCGCAGCTCACCGCGGCAGACCGCTGCGACCGCTGCGGAGCCCGCGCCTACGTCCGCGTCGTCCTGCCCGGAGGTGGGGAGCTGCTCTTCTGCGCCCACCACGGACGGGCTCACGAGGCGGCGCTCAAGGAGCGGTCGGCGCAGATCGTCGACGAGACGCACACGCTCGACGCGCCGGCGTCCGCACCGGCCGACGAGCGGTAGAGGCCTGACGGCGGTCCCCGGACCGCCCCTGACGCATGACGACGACGACGCTCATCGCGGCCCTGCTGGCCGCGGTGGGCGTCGTCGGCATTCTGGTGCCGGTGCTGCCCGGGCTGCTGCTCGTGTGGGCCGGCATCGCCCTGTGGGCCGTGACGACCGGGGGCGTCGCCGGCTGGGGCCTGCTCGCCCTGGCCACGGTGCTCGTCGCCCTCGGCGCGCTCGCCAAGTACCTTCTCCCCGGTCGCCGGCTGCGCGAGTCCGGCGTCGGCTGGACGACGATCGCGGCCGGCGGGGTCCTCGGCGTCGTCGGGTTCCTCGTCGTCCCGGTCCTCGGCCTGCCGCTCGGCTTCGTCCTCGGCGTCTACCTCGCCGAGCTGTCCCGCCACCGCGACCACGCCGTCGCCCGGCCCTCGACGCTGGCCGCACTCAGAGCCGTGGGCTGGAGCATCCTCATCGAGCTCGCGACCGCCCTGCTGGCGATCGCCGCCTGGGTCGGCGTCGCCCTCGCGACCTGACACTCCCCCCGACGCCAGCCGCATGATCACCGCCGTGAGCTGCATGATCACGTACTCTGTTGTCGGCGTGATCATGCACTCCTGAGCGGTGATCATGCACGGCACGTCGGTGGCCGTGCATGCCGCGCGGGGGACGACGAAGGCCCCCGCCCGGTTGGTCGGGGCCGTGCTCGTGGGGCGGGGGTCACTGCAGGTAATCCCGCCG
>JBQGCR010000822.1:0-3881 GCA_052038585.1 Kineosporiaceae bacterium | reverse complement strand
GCCCCGGGGGGGGGGCGGGCCGTACCCCTGGTGGGGGTGTCGGCGGCAACCGGTGCGGTGTCGGCGGTAATCCGTGCGGAGTCGGCGGGAATCCGTGCGGAGTCAGCGGACGAAGGGGGCCTGGCCCGTCTCGCTGACCATCGGCCGACCGGCCTCGGCCCAGGCGCCCATGCCGCCGTCGAGGTTCACGGCGTCGTAGCCGTTCTGGGAGAGCCAGGCCACGGCCCGGGCGGAGCGGCCGCCGGAGCGGCACACGACGACGACCTCGCCGTCGGGCAGGTCGTCCAGGCGCGCGGGGAGGTCGGCGAGGGGGATGTGCAGGGCGCCCTCGACGTGCCCGGCGTCCCACTCGTCCTGCTCGCGGACGTCGACGAGGACGGCGTCGGCGGGCACCTGCGTCGCCGGGACGGACGGCACGGATGGCGGGAACATGGCGCTCCTTCGTCGGGGGCCGCAGGGTCGACCGCACGCGCCGACGAGCCTACGGCGTCCGCCGCGGCCACCGGGCGGGACGTCCCGGGCCGCGTCCCGGTGGAGCCGGGGCGCCCCCGGGTGCGAGCATGGCGGGGCCCGGCCGTCCGGACCGGCGCTCCCGGCGAGGAGGACCGAGCACTTCCGTGGACGTCTTCGAGGAGTTCGACCCCGCCCCCGACGCCGCCGCGCCGCAGGACGCCGCGCCGGCCGGCCCCGAGCGCTCGCGCGGGCGCACCGTGGCCCTCGCGCTCGCGACGGCCGCCGTCGCCGTCCTCGCCCTCGTCGGCGGGGTGTGGGCCGCCGCGAAGGTGCTCGTGCCGGACCCCGCGCCGGGCTGCGACGCCACCGGCCTGGCCGCGCAGCGCCAGCTCGTCTCCTTCCTCCAGCAGACGATGGACAACACCGTCGACCTCGGCCGGGAGGTGACGGCGGTCGGCTGCGAGCCCGGCGGCGCCGGCCCCGGCGCCCAGGTGCAGATCATCGACGACGCCGAGCTCGAGCAGCTGCGCGGCGTGCTGTCCGGGGTCGGCTGCCCGATCGGCGGCGGCGTCCCGGCCACGTGCCGGGCGACGGTGCAGGGGGTCGACCTCCAGGTCGACGTCACGGACGCGGCGGACGCCGCCGACGACGCCGCGGACTACGACCTGACCGTCACCCTCGTCGCGCCGACCACCGGGACCTGAGCGGCCGCCGTAGGCTCGGACGGGTGAGCCTGCCCCCGCTGGTCCCCCGGTCCCTGCTCTTCGGCAACCCCGACCACGCGTCGCCGTCGCTGTCCCCCGACGGGACGCTCCTCGGCTACGTCGCCCCCGAGGACGGCGTCCTCAACGTCTGGGTCGGCCCGGCCGACGGGTCCGCGCCGGCCCGCGCCGTGACCCACGACCGCGACCGCGGCGTACGGATGTACGCCTTCACCCACGACGACCGGCACCTGGTCTACCTGCAGGACACCGGGGGCGACGAGTCGTGGCGGCTCTACGTGCTCGACCTGGGGAGCGGGGAGTCCCGGCTCGTCACCCCGGGCAGCGGCGTGCAGGCCCGGATCCTCGGGCACAACCGCTGGAACCCGACGACGATGCTCGTCGGCCTCAACGACCGTGACCCGTCCCTGCACGACGTGCACCGGCTCGACCTCGCGACGGGCGAGCTGACGCTCGTGCAGGAGAACCCGGGCTTCCTCGGCTGGCTCGTCGACACCGACCTCGCCGTCCGCGGCGGGACGACGATGGACGCGGACGGCGGCGCGACGATCCACCTCGGACGGGACGGCACGTACGAGCCGTGGCTGCAGATCCCGCCGGACGACTCGGCGGGCACCGACGTCCTCGGCTTCACCCGCTCCGGCGCCGTCCTGCTCCTGACGAGCATCGACGGCAACGCGACGCGGCTCGAGCGGCACGACCTGGACGCCGGGGCCGTCGAGGTGCTCGCCTCGGACGACGCGTACGACGTCGCCGGCGTCTGGCAGGACCCCGCGACGCTCGAGGTGGAGGCGGTGGAGTTCAGCCGCGAGCGGCAGGACGTCGTCGTCCTGCCCCTCGGCCGCGACCACGGCGTCGACGCCGACCTCGAGGCGCTGCAGGCCCTCGCCCGCACCGAGTACGGCGAGGCCGACCTCGGCGTCGGCCGGCGCGAGCGGACCGACCGGTTCTGGACGGTCTCGTTCTCCCCGTCCGACGGTCCGGTGCACTTCTGGGTGTGGGACCGCGCGACGAAGCAGGGCCGCTACCTCTTCCCGCACCGCGGCGAGCTCGTCGGACTGCCGCTGGCACCGATGGAGCCGTTCTCCTTCACCGCCCGCGACGGCCTGACCGTCCACGGCTACGCGACGTTCCCGCCGGGCCTCGACCGGTCCGGGCTGCCGATGGTGCTCAACGTGCACGGCGGTCCGTGGGCGCGCGACGAGTGGGGCTTCGACCCCGAGGCGCAGTGGCTCGCCAACCGCGGCTACGTCTGCGTCCAGGTGAACTTCCGCTCCTCGACCGGCTACGGCAAGGCCTTCATGAACGCCGGCGACAAGCAGTGGGGCGCCGCGATGCAGGACGACCTCACCGACGCCGTCGAGCACTGCGTCGCGCAGGGGTGGGTGGACCGGGCCCGGGTCGGCATCTACGGCGGGTCGTACGGCGGGTACGCCGTCCTCGCCGGGGCGGCGTTCACCCCGGACGTGTACCGCTGCGGCGTCGACATCGTCGGGCCCTCGAACCTGCTCACCCTGCTCGCCTCGGTGCCCGAGTACTGGAAGCCGATGATCGCCCTCATGCACCGCCGGGTCGGGAACCCGACCACCGAGGAGCAGCTCCTCCGCGAGCGCTCGCCGCTGTTCTCGGTGGACCGGATCCGCATCCCGCTGCTCGTCGTCCAGGGTGCGAACGACCCTCGGGTCAAGCAGGCGGAGGCCGAGCAGATCGTCGCCGCGCTGGCCGAGAAGGGCCTGCCGCACGAGTACCAGCTCTTCCCCGACGAGGGCCACGGCATGGCCAAGCCCGAGAACCGCGAGGCGTTCTACGCCAAGGCGGAGGCGTTCCTCGCCGAGCACCTCGGCGGCCGCACGCAGTAGCCGGTCCCGGCCGGCGCGACGGTCAGGGGGTCGGGGAGGACGACGGCGTCGCGGTGGCCGTCGCGGTCTGCGTGGCCGTCGCCGTGGCCGTCTGGGTCGCCGTCGCCGTGGCGCTCGCCGTGCCGGTGGCGCTCGCCGTGCCGGTGGGGCTCGTTGTCCCCGTCGAGGTCTGCGTCGAGGTCGTCGTCGACGTGCTCGGAGGGGTGGGTGTGGACGTCGACGTCGAGGTGCCCGTCGGGCTCTGCGTGCCCGGGTCCGTCGACGTCGAGGTCTGCGACGGCGAGGCGCTCGGCGACCCGGTCGCCGTGGCGGTCTGCGTCGGCGACGCGGTCGGGGAGTCGGTGACGCAGGGGTCCGGGGACGGCGAGGCCGTCGGGTCCGTCGTCGGGGTGCCGGTCGGCGACGAGGTGGCCGTCCCGGTCCCGGTGCCGGTCGGCGTCGGTGTGGGCGTGCACGTCGGCGAACCGGTCGGCGAACCCGTCGGCGAGCCGGTCGGACTGCCCGTCGGCGAACCCGTCGGCGAGCCGGTCGGACTGCCCGTCGGGGAGCCGCTCGGTGAGCCGCTCGGCGAGCCGGTGGGCGACGTCGGGCGCTGGGTGGGCGACTGGGTGGGCGACTGGGTGGGCGACTGGGTCGGCCGCTGGGTGACCGTGAACGAGCCGGTCGGCCCCGTCGTCGGACGCGTCCCCGGGCCGCCGGTGTCCCTCGGCGGGGGCGTGGGGTCGACGGCGACGCCGCCGGCGTACCCGGCACCCGTGGACAGCACGAGCCGGACGTAGCCCATCGACCGGTTGTAGCGCAGCACCGCCTCGACCCGGCCGGCGTCCGTCGACAGGTCGGCGCCGCC
>JBQGCR010000821.1:0-1920 GCA_052038585.1 Kineosporiaceae bacterium | reverse complement strand
ACGCCGTGGAGGTCCTCGACCTCGTGCGCGACCTCGGTGACGAGCGCGGCGAGCGAGGCCTGCGACCCCTGCGGCCCGTCGTAGAGCCAGCTGCGCAGCTCGCGCTCCTGGGCGCGGGCGAGCCGGGTGACGGCGGCGGGGTCGGCGGACTGGCGCTGGATGAGCGCGAGGGTCTGGAGCACGGAGTCGTGCAGGTGCGCGGCGATGTCGGCCCGCTCGGTCGCCCGGACGGCGGCGTCCTGCTCGCGGCGGAAGTCGGCCCACAGCCGCAGCGCCCACGGCGCGGCGAGGATGAGCGCGCCGACGAGCACGGCGAGCGCCGCGAGCACGGCGTCCCAGAGGACGCTGACCGAGCTGCCGCGCGTCACGAGGACGAGGACGCCGACGAGGGCGAGCCCCGAGCCGAGCAGCACCCGGACCCAGCCCATCCCGTCGGGGCCGCCGGTCAGCCACCGCGAGCGCTGCGTCGCGTCGAGGTTCGACCACGCGACGACCGCGCCGACGCCGATGACGAACAGCGGCAGCAGGACCGACCCGCGCGCCGACACCCCGACCCCGGGCACGAGCAGCGCGCCCCCGGCCGCGACGAGGACGACGCCCGCGACGAGGAGGACCGCCCAGCGGCGGCGCTCGGACCAGACCCGCGCCTGCACGGGACCGCCCGTGCCCGCCGGGCCGTCGGCCTCGGGGGTCAGCGCCCAGAGGAAGAGGTAGGCCGCGACCCCGGCCCCGCCGGAGAAGGCGAGGACGACCGCGGCCCCGCGCACGAGCCGGCGCGAGACGCCGAGGTGGCGCGCGACCGCGTCGCACACGCCGGGCGTCCAGCCCGCCGACCGGTCGCGGACGAGCGGCGGGCGCGACGGCGGCGGCCCCGGGAGGGGTCCGGCGTCGGTCCGCACGCGGGTCGCGGCGGGCTCGTAGGGCGTGGGCACGACTCCATCCTGACGCACGACCGGTGCCTGCGACCCGCCCGCCGGGGTCCGGTCAGGGGGTGCTCAGGGTCGACCCTCATGGCCGCCCCCCGCCCCGCGCGGCCACAGTGGTGCCATGACCGAGAGCTCCACCTCCCAGATGCCGCCGACCGGCGCGCCGTCCGCCATCGACGACGGGCTCGCCCGGCTGCGCCGCTCGAGCGTCCGCCGCGACACCGAGCGCCGCTGGTTCGGCGGCGTGTGCGCCGGCGTCGCCGCGCGCTTCGACGTCGACCCGCTCCTCATCCGGGCCGCGGCGATCGCGCTGACCATCGCCGGTGGCATCGGGATCCCGCTCTACCTCGTGCTGTGGCTCCTCCTCCCGGACGCCCGCGGCGAGGTCCTCGCCGAGCGGGCGATCCGCGGCAGCGACGCGTGGGCCATCGTCCTGCTCGTCCTCACCGGGATCGTCCTGCTCGTCGGCGCCGTCTCGGTGCTCGGCGACGGCAACGCCTGGGGCGGCTCGCTCTGGCTGCTCGTCCCGGTCGGCCTCGTCGTGTGGTTCGTCGCGACGCGCAGCCGCACCACCCCGACCCCGTGGGCCGCTCAGGCCCCTCCCCCTCCCCCCGCAGGAGCGACGATGTCCGCACCGCCCCCGGCGCCGCCCACCGGCGACCCCTCGACCGCCTACCGGTACCCGCCCACGCAGCAGCCGGCCTGGGGCACACCGCCGCCGCCTCCCGGCGGGGGCTGGGCCCCCCGACCCCAGGGCCCCTCCGGCGGGATGCCGGTGCCGCCGGCCCCGCCGCAGCCCCTCGGCCCGCCGCCTCCCCCGGCGCCCCGCCGTCGGCGTCCCAGCGGCTTCGTCGGCCTCGTCTCGCTCGGCCTCGTCATCGCGGTCGTCGGCCTCGTCGCCGCCGTCGCCGAGCCGCTCGGCTTCACCGGCGAGCCGGTCGTCCTCGGCCTCGCCCTCGCCCTCGCCGCGGTCTCCGCGATCGTGCTCGGGCTC
>JBQGCR010000820.1:0-1869 GCA_052038585.1 Kineosporiaceae bacterium | reverse complement strand
GCCCTTGTCCTGCAGCTCCTCGACGAACTCGGGGAAGGTCGTGCCGCCGTCGCCGACGCACGCGCCGGCGCCGAGGACGGCCTCGAAGCTCGCGCGGTCGCAGTCGTCGTCGAGCCGCACCTGGGCGCGCGGCGACGACGTGCCGGACGGCCCGGAGGCCGCCTGGGCGGCCGGGCCGGACAGGAGCAGGCCGGCGGCGGCGACGGCGAGGGCGCCGGTGGTCGTCGCGGTGGCGAGCCGGGCGGCGCGGTGGGCGCCGCGGCGGCGCGGGGACGGGACGGGGCCGGGGACGGCGGGACGGGACGTCGTGGGACGGGACATCGGGAGCCTCCTGGGTGGCGTGGACTGCCGGACAGGAAGGACTGTCCCGACGTCGCCTTGCACCGCGCTTGCGGTCGCCTTGCACCGGCCGAGCAGGGCGGTCAGGCCCGGTGGAGCACCCGGTGGCGCAGCGCCGCCCGGAAGAGCGCCGGGGCTCCCCCGACGGCGGTGACGCACCGGTCGAGCAGCCCGCCGGTCTCCTCGACGAGCCCGAGCCGGCGCAGCTCCCCGACTGCGGCGCGCAGGTGCGGGGCGGCCACCTGCGTCGCGTGCCCGACGGCGAGGCGGCAGCCCTCGGCGACGGTGCGCACCGCCCGCGACCGCAGGTCCGCCTCCGGCACCGGCGCGCCGCCCGCGAGGGCGGCGAGCACGTGCTCCCACGTCCAGGCGACCGGCTCGGAGTCGCTGCGGACGAGCCCCGCCGCGACGGCGAGCCATAGCGCCCGGCCGTCGCAGAGCGCCTCGCGCCCGCCCGGGGTGAGCAGCAGCCGGCCCCCGCGCCGGCGGACGAGGCCGAGCCGGGTCGCGCTCTCGCGCAGCAGGAGCACGGGCGGCGCGTCCGCCTCGCGGGAGGGGAAGCCGCCGACCTCGGCGCGCCAGCCGAGCTCGTCGCGGGCCCGGGTGACGGTGCGCGGCGGCAGGGACCCGGCCGCCGTCAGCGCGAGGCCCTCCCCGACCTCCGCGACGAACCAGTCGAGGCCGCGCAGGAGCCGTCGCGCGTCGTCGGGGTGGCCGGGCTCCACCGGGTCGCGCAGCGTCGTCACGAGCCCGCCGAGCGCCTGCTCCCGGGTCGGCGAGCCCGGTCCGCGCACCCAGTGGTCGAAGCGCTCGTCGAGGACGAGCTCGTACGGCGCGCGGCCGTCGTGCGTCGCGGGCGTCGTCAGCACCTCGATCGTCACGTCGGCCTGGTGGTCGCGCCAGCCCCGCTGCCCCGGCTGGAGGTCGCCGAGCGCGACGAGCAGCTCCAGGCGGCCGGCGACGAGCTCGCGGGCCCACACCTCCGCGTGCCCGAGGGGCGCGCCCCACGTGAGCAGCTCGGTGTCGGGCGGCTCGATCCCGCTGCGCCGCAACGCCCTCCGCACGAGCGCCCGGCCCCCGGCCGGGTCGGTCCCGGCGAGCTCGACGGCGCGGCGCGTCGTCTCCCCGCGGGCGATCGCCGCGTACCGGCCCAGGCCGAGACCGTCGAGCAGCTCCGCGAGCGCCACGGCCGTCCGCCACCGGGAGACCGGGTCCGGGCCGCCCGCGAGCGCGAGCTCCTCCCAGCACCAGTGCTGCACCCGGTACTGGGTGAGGGCCTGCGGGGAGTCGGAGTCGACGAGATCCTTCCACGCCGCCGCGGCGTCGTCGACGAGCTCGGGGCGGGCGCGCGCGAGGTGGTCGAGCGCGGCCCGCAGCGTGTGCACGGGGGCAGCCTGCCACGTCGCGCCGACCGGGACGACGCGAACGCCGGCCGCCGCGCCGCCGCCGGTCCGGCCGTACGGTGGGGCGGTGGTCGCCCGCCTCGTCGAGCCCGTCGCCGCCCCCCGCGACGGCGCCGTCCTCGCCCTC
>JBQGCR010000819.1:0-6390 GCA_052038585.1 Kineosporiaceae bacterium | reverse complement strand
GAGCGCGGCGGACCTCGGCTCGTCGAACGCCGCCTTCGCCGAGGTGGCGCAGGCCCGCGGGGTGAGCCCGCAGCAGGTCGCGCTGGCGTGGGAGCTCGCCAAGAGCCCCGTCGTCGTCCCGATCCCCGGCTCGTCGCGCCCGGAGACGATCCGCGCGTCGGTGCATGCCGCGGACCTCGAGCTGACCCCCGAGGAGCTCGACCGGCTCGGCTGAGCGCCACGCCCCTACCGCGGAGCCCTCACCGGCTGGCATAGTCTCCTGACGTCCGAGGGGCCGAGCCGACCGACGACGGGGGACCATCGATGGGGATCTTCGGGAGGGCCGCGGCGAGCTTCCTGCCGGACCGGGACTATCTACCGCTGGCGATGCCGACGACGGACCTGGCCCTGCTCGACGTCCTCACCCGTGACGGGTCGGTGCTGCGCCGGTACACCGCGCTCCCGCACGTGCTTCGGCCCCTCGACGGCGAGCCGACGTACGTGTGCCACCTCGGGGCGCCGGTCGCCGACGCCTCAGGCGCCTCCGCCCGCTCGGCGAAGGCGGGGATCGGGCTCGGCGTCGTGGCTGGCATCGTCCAGGCGCTCGGGGCTGACGCTCACGTCGACCTGTCGGTCTCGCGGGGGCACACGGTCGAGTACTCCTATGTGGACGTCACCGCCGACCGGGTCGACGTCGCCACGCTCGACACCTGGCTCGCCCGGTGCGACCTCGACCCGAGGCAGCGCAACGCCGCACAACTGCTCGTCGCGGAGCGCCTGTACGTCGTCGTCGCCGTCCTCAAGGCGAACGGGCTGCGCGTGAGCGTGCTCGACGAGCAGTCGCACGAGGTCGCGCTCGACGTCCCGGCGCTCCAGCAGGTGGTCGGTGCGAAGGTGTCCGTCAGTGGGTCGTCGTCCCGCGCGGGGACCGTGACGTTCCAGGGGGCGACCGCGCTCGCCGTCGCCGCCAAGGCGGCCCAGCTGTCGGTCGACGACAACGGGCTCTGGGTCGCGGAGCGGCCGATGGGTGACGGCGAGATCCGCGACCTGTCGCGGGGAGCGCCCACCTTCCTGTCCGGCACGGAGCTCGCCGTCCTCGGCTGATGGCCGACCACGCCCTCGTCATGGGCTGCGACGGCTACGCGCAGTGCCGGGGGGCGGACCTGCGCGGCGCGGTCGCCGACGCCCTCGACGTGCGCGAGTGGCTGCTCCGGGGCGCGCGGGTGCCGCCGGAGAACCTCGTGTTGCTCGCCTCGCCGTCGGCCGTCGGCCGGCAGCTGCCCGCCGGCATCGAGGCCCCGCCGGTCACCCGGCCGAGCGTGGCCGCGGCGGTCGCGGCGCTGGTGGGCCGGACGGACGTCGGCCCGCGGGACCGGCTCTTCGTCTACTTCGCCGGCCACGGGTGCCGCAGCGACCCGCTCAACGAGGCGCTGAGCCTGGACATGCTCGTGGTGAGCACGTACGACCCTGCAGACCCGGCGTCGGGCACCGTCGGGCTCGCGGACCTGCGCAGCCAGCTCGAGCAGAGCCGCTTCGGCGACGTCCTCCTGGTGGTCGATGCCTGTCGGAACTTGCTGCGGGACAAACCATTCGGGCCAGCGAGATTGGGTTACGACTCGCCGGCGCCGACGGACCGAGGCTACTTTCCGCGGGTCTACCTGGCTCAGGCGACGGTGCCCGGCGGGGTGGCGACGGGGAGCAGGGACCACGACGGGACGACGGTGCGCGGCGACTTCACGGCCGCGCTGCTCGACGGGCTCCGGGGCACGGGGACCGCGCACAGGTTCGACGAGGCGGCCGCCCTGCCCTACGCCGTCACGTGGTCCTCGCTTCGCACGTACGTCGAGTCCCGCCTGGCGGCCCGGGACCCGCGGCTGCAGGGCGACGGTGACGTCGTCCTCGCCCGTTTCCCGGACGGCCACTTCGCCGACGTCCGGCTCGAGATCGATGTCGAGCCGGGCGGCCCGGGGCAGCCGGACGTCGCCGTCGTGGTCACCTACCGCGACCCCACCGCGCTCGACGACCCACGCCGCAGCCTGGCCGGGGCGACCCCGCTGCGGATCGACGTGCCGCCGCGGCGGCACTCGGTGACCGCCCGACGGGGAGACTTTGCCGGCCGGGTCATCCAGGACGTCTACGCGGACTGTCGGGTGACCGTGCCGCTGTCGGCTGTGCCCGACACCGAGCCGCTCCCGCGGTCGGGGCCCGTCTCGCGCGGGGACACCTCCGGCTCGGGCCTGCTGCGGGTCGACGTGAGCGACGACCCGGCCGCCGTCGTCCGCGTGCTCGGCCCGTCCGGTGCGGTGGTGCTCGAGGGCGTCGGGCACGTCGAGGGCGAACTGCCGCCCCGCGACTACGGCGTCACGGTGACCGGGCTGGCCGCGCGCCCGGCCGAGTTCGCCGTCGCGGTGGACCGGGGTCGGCTCACCCGCCTCGTCACCGGCGCACCGAGCCTAGAAGACTCTCTGCCGCAGCACTATCTGCGCACGGACGACGCGCGGGAACTGTCCGACGGCCCTCTGACGGCGGCCGGTGCTCTCGTTGCCGTCCTGGGCCCGCCCGACCCCGACGACGCGCCGCTGCTGAGCGTCCTCGCGCCCGACGGGCTCCGGGTCGAGGTCGCGACCTGGGCCGGCCCGGACGCTGAGCACCTCGCCGTCGTAGAGGGCCCGACCGGGGTCCTGCGGGTTTGGGCCGTGCCGATCGAGGAGCGGTGGGCCGTCGTCGGGACGGCCGGGCACCGGCTCGCGGTGCCGGTGGTGCCCGGTGCGGCCACCGTCGTCGTCCTGGCGGGTCGTGACCGGCAGGTCGCGGTGTTCGACCGTTGGGCGCAGGACCATCGGTCGGTTCTGCTCCAGGACCGGGCGCAGGCCCTGCTCGCCCGGGGCGACGAGCGCACGGCCGCCCTCGTCGGTGCGGCGTTGCTCGACCATCACCCGCGGCCCTCGTGGCGCCGGCGGCCGCTGCTGGTCATGCTGCGCGAGCGGCTCGCGCTCCGGCAGCCCGGGACCGACCGAGGTGGGGAGGCTGGCGCGGGGCTGGCCTCGCTCCCCTTCGCCGTGTCGGCGCCTCCCGCGGTGCGCCCGCTCCTGCTGCCAGGAAGCGCGTGGGCCTCGGTGCTGGACGCACCGCTGGCAGCCGACGCGCTCGCCGACTGGCCGGGATTCTCCTACGCATCCACGTGGAGTGACGCATGACGACGTTGCCACCCGGGACGCTCGCCCGGGCCCGTGAGGCGTTCGTCGACCTGCGCGACCGGCTGGCGGCTGGAGACCTGCGGATCGAGGACGTCGCCGCTTCACCCGTCCTGCTCCGCGACGGCGTGGCCGAGACGGTGGCCACGGCGGTCGCGGCCGCAGACCTCGATGAGGACCCCGCCGTCCAGCGGCTGACCGCCACCATCATCGCTGTGCGCGAACGGTTCTCGGGGCCGCGCGCAGCCTTCCGGTACCCACTGGGAACCGGCCCCGTCGAGGGACTGTGGCACCGGCTGGACTCCGCGAAGATCAGTCCGACCGCGGCGGTCGCGGCGGCCGCCGCGTTGCCGATCACCGAATCGCTCACGCCCGCGTACGTGGAGGCGCTGCTGCGCGACTGCGGGCGGCAGGCAGACGTCGGCAGCTGGCGCGCCGTCCGCACCCGGACGCAGCTCGTGCTCACTGCGGTCGAGGCGAGTCCTCCCGAGGAGACGGCGCTGCGGGAGGCGGCCGACCGGGGGTTCGTCCGGTCCGCCCGGGGGCTGCTGCGCGTCGTCCCGGACCGTCGAGTGCTCGAGCGGGCCGACCAGGGCGGACGACGTCTGCTCGCCGCCCTGCCGGACGGGAGCCCGGAGGCCGCGGAGCAGCACGCCGAGCTGGCGGCCCTGTGGGGAGACCCGTACACGGCCGACCGGACGAGCGAGACGTGGTCGCTGCAGGACCAGCAGTGGCGCCAGCGGGGCTGGGAGGAGCTGTCCCGTCGCGACGGGCGGCCGGTCGAGGACTGGGGCATGCCTGCCGGCCCCGAGGCGCTGCGAACGGCGCTGATGCACTGGCGATCCGCGTACGAGGCGGCACCTGGTCGGCGGATCGTCGTCGGGTGGGCGGAGGCCGCGGCGACCCTGGCCGACCTGACGCACGAGCCCGTCGACCCCTCCGTGACGGCGGCGGTCACCGAGCAGCTGGCCGCGCTCGACGGTGGTGACGGGGACGGTGGGGACACCGTCGTCCTGGACGTCAGGCTGCGCGCGGTCGCATCCTGGCTCGGCCTTGACGCGGGCCCGCAGGGCACTGCGGGTCTCGACGTCGTGGACCTGGACGGGCTCGTCGGGCGGCACGGCACTGTGGCGGCCCAGACGGCGTTGCGAATCGCCGGCCTGCTGGAGGGCACAGACCCGGCGTCCGCCGTGCGGGTCCTCGAACGGTTCGGTCCGGTGTTCGCCTCCGCGGAGCACTCGCTCGACCTCGACGCGACGAACGCCGCCCGTGAGCTCGCCCGGGTGCTTCACCTGGCGGCCGGATTGCCTGAGCTGCCGGGCAGGGTGCCCGGTCAGGCGTTCGGCGAGTACGCCGAAGAGGTGCTCGGCACCCTGGCCGACTCCGGTGCCGATCCCGGCTCGTTCGCCGTGATGGCGCTGCGCCTGGCCGTGAACTCGGTGAACGACGCCTCCGAGGCGGTCGGGCTCCAGTTGCTCGGCATGATCGAGAGCACCGCACCGCTCTTCCACGCCTCCCACCGCTGGGCCCTGGACAACCTCGCCGGAACGCTCTACCTCGGTGAGGGCGTCAACCGGCACCACGCCGGTGACGACACCGTAGCCGCCGTGATGTACGCCCGGGCTCTGCAGCTCGCCGCGCAGGCCGGACGGCGGGGCGTCGCCGCCGAGCTGCTCGACCGGCTCGCCGACATCGCCTCCGACGCGGACAACGACGCCGCGACCGACGTCATCGGCCGGATCGTCGGGTCGGCGCCACTGCTCCTCGCCCGCCTCGGTCCCACGGTCGACGCGCGCATCTCGTTCATCATGTCCAGGGTGCTCGGCGGGCTCGTCCGTCAGGAGAGGGTCAACCTCGACGTGCTCTGGGCCCTGCTCCAGTTCGGGTCGGGGCTGCGCACCGCGATGGAGCTCGGCAGTGACACGGGACCGGATCCCACCCAGGACGCGACGGCGGGCCCGCTGCTGCAGCAGCTGGTCGAGCTCTCCGGCAGCGCGCGGGCCGAGGCGTCGTCGTCCGTCCGCGCCGCCGTGCAGGCGCGGTTGCGCGAGCTCGCCCTCGAGAAGGCCCGGGAGCCCTCGCTCATCGACACCGAGCAGCTGCGCCGGGCCATCGACGACCGGACCGTGGTCCTCGCTACGGCCACCGCGACCGACCGCGACGGCGCGGCCGGCCGGCTGGCGCTCCTGCTGTGGGACGACGGACAGGCGCCGCTGTTCACCGGGATGCTGCCTGCAGGGCAGGACGTCCCACCGTGGCCGCTGCAGCTCGGCGAGCAGCTCGCCGCTCTTGCGGGCCGCGGCAAGGACCACCTGTGCGTCTTCGGCGACGCGGGTTTGGAGGTGGTGCGCTGGCACCTCGTCGACCTCGGCGACGGGCCGCTGGCCGAGAGGTGGGTGGTCACCGTGCTGCCTCACCCGCACCTGCTGCTCCAAGGGCGGCGCGGCGCGTGGGTGGCTGCCCGGCCGCGCCTGCCGGTCGTGGCGTTCGGACTGGCCGACGCCGGGCCCGGGTGGGACCTGCTCGAGGATGCCGAGGACGAGGCACGCACTGTCGCGGCAGCCCTCGGCGGGCTCCCGGTGTGCGGCGAGGACGCCACGGAGACCTCGTTCCGGGCGCTGGCCGGGCGGGCCCGCTACGTCCATGCGGCCACGCACGGCGTCTTCGACGCCGACAACCCCGCCTTCCACGCGGTGCTCCTCTCGCCTGACGAGCACGACGGGGCGCTCCAGGCCTGGGAAGTGGCGCGGCTCGACCTGTCCGCCGTCCGGCTCGTGACGCTGTCCGCGTGCGAGAGCGCGCAGCTCGTCGGGCAGGGCGGCGGCAGCGTCGACGGCCTGCCGATCGCCTTCCTCGCCGCTGGTGCGCGCGCGGTGATCGGTCCCCAGATCGCGATCGAGACCGGCCAGTCGCGGTATTTCTTCGAGCACCTCTACGCGCAGCTGGCGGCCGAGCCGGACCTGCGCGACGCCTTCCGCAGCGCCCGCGACGCGACCCGGAAGCAGTTCCCCGGGTCGCAGGCGTGGGGCTCGTTCTACCTCGTAGGGGACTGGCGCTGACCGGCCGGCGGCATCGCTGACGGACAATGGCGGCATGGTCGACATGACGCCGCAGGAGTTCGAGGAGGCGGTCGCCGACGCGCTCGACGAGGTGCCGCCCGAGCTCATGGCGATGACCGACAACGTCGTCGTCCTCGTCGCCGAGGAACCCCCGGACG
>JBQGCR010000818.1:0-4903 GCA_052038585.1 Kineosporiaceae bacterium | reverse complement strand
GATCGTCACCCGTCCGGCCATCGCGCACAGCGGGTTGAAGTTCCGTGCCGCCTGCCGGAACACGAGGTTGCCGTGCCGGTCGCCCTTCCAGGCGCGGACGAGCCCGAAGTCCGGTGTCAGCGCGCGCTCGAGGACGTACTGGCGGCCGTCGAACTCGCGGGTCTCCTTGGCGGGAGAGGCGATCTCGACCGAACCGTCCGGGGCGTACCGCCAGGGCAGCCCGCCGTCGGCGACCTGCGTGCCGACCCCGGTCGCCGTGTAGAACGCGGGGCTCCCCGGCCCGCCGGCGCGCTGGCGCTCGGCCCGTGTGCCCTGCGGCGTGAGCTCGACCTCGAGCTCGCCGGCGAGGTACTGCCGCGCGAACTCCTTGTTCTCCCCGACGTACGAGGACACCATCCGGCGGATCCGCCCGGCGCGCAGAAGGAGTCCGAGACCCCAGTCGTCGACGCCGGCGTTGTTGCTCATCGCCTCGAGACCGGTGACGCCGCGGTCGAGCAGGGCGGCGATGAGGGCGCTCGGGATGCCGCAGAGGCCGAAGCCGCCGACGGCCAGGCTCGCGCCGTCGGGGATGTCGGCCACCGCGGTGGCGGCGTCGGGGACGACCTTGTCCAATCTGACCTCCTCGTCGGGACGTCGCCGATCCTAACCGCCCCTTCGGCGCGGCCACGGTGTGCCGGTGGCCACAGCGACCGCGAGCCGGGTGTGCCCGCGGGACACGGCAGGAGTCGGCGGGACTGCGTGCGGAGTCGGCGGGACTGCGTGCGGAGTCGGCGGTCAGGGGGTGGGGGTGGGGCGGAGAGGGGGTGGGGGGGACTCGCCGAGGGATCTGGGGCTCGTGAGGAAGCCGTAGCCCCAGCAGAGGTGCATCGTCGCGTAGACGAGCGGCAGGGCGGCCTTCGAGCGGGCGGGCAGGCCCTGCCAGCTCGCGAGGGTGCCGACGCCGACGGCGCCGGCGTAGCCGAGGGGCAGCAGCAGGGCCGGGCGCCAGAACGGGCCGGCGACCAGGCCGACGACGACGCCGGTGAGCGCCGCCGGGGCCGCGAGGTAGCGCAGGGAGACCGTCGCGGGGTTGCGGCGCCTGACGACGCGCCGCCAGCGGCCGTAGTCGTAGTACTGCCTCGCCAGGGCGCGCAGCGTCGCCCGGGGCCGGTACGTCACGGACAGCTCCGGGCTGAACCAGACCCGGCCGCCGTCGGCGCGGATCCGGTGGTTGAGCTCCCAGTCCTGGGCCCGGACCATCGCCTCGTCGTAGCCGCCGTGCCGCTCGAGGACCTCGCGCCGGAAGACGCCGAGGTAGACCGTGTCCGCCTCCCCCGCCTGGCCGCCGGTGTGGAACTTCGCGCCGCCGACGCCGAACGGCGACGTCATCGCCCGGGCGACCGCCTGCTCGAACTCGGTGACGCCCTCGGCGGCCATGACCCCGCCGACGTTCGCCGCGCCCGTCTCCTCGAGGAGCCGGACGGCGGTCGCGACGTAGCCCGGGGCGAGCAGGCCGTGCCCGTCGACGCGGACGACGACGGGGTTGCGCGAGGCCGCGATCGCCGCGTTGAGCGCGGCGGGCGTGCGGCCGGAGGGGTTGCGCACCGTCCGCACCCGGGGGTCCCGGGCGGCCAGGCGCGCGGCGACCTCGTCGGTGCGGTCCCGGGACGGCCCGAGCGCGAGCACCACCTCGAGGTCGCCGGGGTACTCCTGGGCGAGGATGCGCCCGACGGCGTCGGCGAGGTGGCGCTCCTCGTCGAGGACGGGGACGACGACGGAGACGCCCGGCCACGTGCGGTCGGGCCCGGGCTGCTCGGCGGGGGCGGACATCGGCGCAGACGCTATCGGACCCGCCGGGCCGGACGGCGACGGCGAGGTCACGCCGGGGCGCAGAGCTGCGCGGCGTCGTCCGCCTCGACGTCCGCGGTCGCCGTCGCACCCGTGACCGGCTCGGCCGCCGCGGACGACCCGCCCGACGACCCGCCCGACGACCCGCCCGACGACCCGCCGGACGACGACTGCGACGACGACTGCGACGACGACGCGCCCGACGACCCCGACGCCGTCGTCGTCCGGTCGCCGGCCGTCTCGGCCGCCCGGATCGCGGCCTCGACCTTGGCGTGGATGACGCCGTAGTCCGGGTGCGCCGGCCGGATGAGCGGCGGCACGAACTGGACGCTGGAGATCTTCTGCGACTTCGCCTTGAGCCCGAGGTCGACGAACGTGCCGAGCTCGCCGGCGGGCAGGTCGGTGCGCACGACCTGCTTGCCGGCCGCGGCGATGTCCTGGAACTTCGTCAGCAGCGTCGCCGGGTCGAGCTGGCCCGCCATCGCCGTCATGACGCAGCGCTGGCGCGCCATCCGCGCGTAGTCGCTCGCGCCGTGCCGGGACCGCGCGTACCAGAGCGCGTGGTAGCCGTCGAGGTGCTGCTCGCCGGGCTCGATCCAGCCCTTGACCCGCGACGTCCCGCCGCCGATCGGCACCTTCTCCTTGACGTCGACGTCGATGCCGCCCATCGCGTCGATGATCGTGCGGAACCCGTTGAGGTCGACCATGACGTAGTAGTTCACCGGCAGCCCGAGCGAGGCCGACACGGCCTGCTTCATCGCCTCGACCCCGGGGTCCGCCGCGCCCGGGAAGTACTCCGGGTGCTCGCTGCCCCACGTGTAGAGCCCGTTGAGCAGGCACTCGTCGCCGCACGACCAGCCGTCCGGCATCGCCTCCGCGGCCCGGCTGCCCTCGGGGACGGGCACGTTCTCGAGGTTGCGCGGCAGGCTGAACAGGACCGTCCGGCCGCTGTCCTCGTCGATGCTCGCGAGGTGGATCGAGTCCGGCCGCAGGCCGACCCGGTCGGCGCCCGCGTCGCCGCCGAGCAGGAGCACCGTGTACCGGCCGTCGACGGCCGCCGACCCGCTGCCGGAGCCGAAGACGCTGCCGATGAGGTCGCCCGCGGCCCACGCCCGCCGCCCGGCGAGCACCGGCACGGCGCACGTGACGACCATGAGCGCCGCGGCGAGCGCGGCGACCCAGCGCCGGGCCGTGACGGGCAGCAGCCGCGGCCGGCCGAGCCGCCACGCGTCGAGGACCAGCAGCGGCATCCCCACGCCGACCGCGAAGAGCACGAGGGCGGCGGCGGAGAGCACGACCGGCCGGGCGAGCAGGCCGACGACGAACGGCCGGGAGACGAACGACAGGGCGACGAGGAGGACGACGACGGCGGCCAGGCCCGCCCACACCCGCAGCGCGGCCCGGCCGACGCGGCGGTCGCCCGCGGCGACCTGGGCCGAGCCCGGCAGGAGCGCGGTGAGCACGAGCAGGGTCACCGCGCGGCGCACGCGCATCCGCGGCGACAGCCCGGCGGGCTCGCGCAGGGGGCGGGTGGTCGGCCCCGGACGGGAGACGACCCTCACGTCGTCGGCCCCGTGTCGACCGGCCGGACGTGTGGCCGGCTCGGACAGGGTCATCCTCTCCGGCATGCTCCGAGTATCCCCGCACGGCCCACCGGACCGGACCATTGGCGCCGCCCGGCGTGCCGCGGCCGGTCGGGCGGGCCGGCCTCGGACCTGTCCTAGCCGCCGTTGACCAGCGAGGCGGACGCGACGCCGCCGCGCAGGTCGTCGCGCCAGAACCACGTCGAGGCCCCGGGCCGGTAGACCACCGGCGCGGCACGCCGGTCGCCGTCGAAGTCCGCCAGCATCGGACGGTCGTCGGCGCGGCCGAACGCGACCGCGGTGACCCGGCGGACCGGCACGGCGTCGGCGAGGTGGAACGTCCCGGACCGCACGACCGCGGGCTCGGTCCAGCCGTCGCCGTCGACGTCGGCGGCGACCGGCACGTCCCCGGGGCGTCCGAAGGACAGCGCGATCTCCCCCACCCCGCTCGTCAGCGACCGCCGCAGGTACCAGGCGTTGCCGCGGACGACGCCGAGGCCCGGCCCCCGGGCGCCCGGCCAGCGTCCGACGACGGGCCGGTCGCCGGACGTCCCGTACGTCAGCGTGACCTCGGCCGCACCCGAGCTCATGGGGTTGCGCAGGTACCACCGGCCGTCGGCGAACAGGCCGAGGGAGTCGCGGCCGTCGCCGTCCCAGTCCCCCGCGACGAGCGTCATCCCCGCACGGCCGAAGGTGAAGGCCGTGACGTGGCCGGAGCGGTACCCGACGTAGGCGTTGCCGTCCCGCCACGTCGCCCAGTCGTCCCGCCCGTCGCCGTCCCAGTCGCCGACGACGGTCTGGACGGCCCCGGCGGGACGCTCGGCGCGCGCGGCGGCGTAGGCGCGCACGGCGGGCAGCGGCGGGTAGAGGTTCGCTCCCGGGCACTCGGTGTAGCCGACGTCACGGTGTCCCATGACCGTCGGCACGCGGACGATCGTGCCCTCCGGGTAGCGCGCGGTGCCGCCGCCGGAGGAGCGCAGGAGCGTGGTCCCCGTCGGGTCGACGCCGTACTGCTGCGCCTTCCACGCGACGACGCGGGCGACGGCGTCGACGACCGCGGACGCCGGCCGCGCCGTCTCGAAGTTCCCCATGACGGACACGCCGAGGGTGTCGGTGTTGAAGCCGCCGGCGTGCGCCCCGACGACGGCGTTGTTGATGCTGCCCTTGCGGCCCTCGAAGATGCGGCCGAAGCGGTCGACGACGATGTTGTACCCGAGGTCGCTCCAGCCCTTGACCTGCGTGTGGTACGCGTACGTCGCGCGCAGCTCGGCGTACGCCCCGGTCGTCGAGTAGGTGTTCGACCCGGCGGTGTGGTGCAGGACGAGCGCGGAGACCCGGCCGTTGTAGGAGACCGACCCGTCCCGCAGGCTCTCGTCGGCCCCCCACTCCGCCCGGGTGATGACCCGCGGGGCCGCCGCGGCCGCCTGAGCGCTCGCCGCCGGGGCGGCCGGCGGGAGGTCCGCCGGCGACGTGCCGCCGTCGACGAGCCTCAG
>JBQGCR010000817.1:0-2457 GCA_052038585.1 Kineosporiaceae bacterium | reverse complement strand
AGCTCGGCGAAGGTGCCGCCGTGGACCCAGTCCTTGCGCGCGTAGGCCAGCACCTCGTCGCCGACGGCCAGCTCGGGGGTGTCCGGCCCGACGGCGCGGACCACACCGGCGACGTCCCAGCCGGGGACGACGGGGAAGGTGGCCTCCATCATCCCGTCGAGGCCGCCGGACATCAGCTTCCAGTCGACGGGGTTCACCGAGGCGCTGCGCACCTCGACGAGGGCCTCGCCGGGTCCGACCTTGGGGTCGGGAAGGTCGTCGCGCACCTCGAGGACGTCGAGGTCGCCGTAGTGGTCGTAGGTCACTGCTCGCATGGGGGAGTCAGCGCCCGCGACCCCGGGCGGCATTCCCGCGCGCGGCCGCACCCTCGACGCGTCACGCCGCGCGGAAGCTCGCCGATCGGTGTTTGCGCCGGTCACGGGCGGGGTACGGTCGGGAGGCCCCGCCACCGCGGGGAGCACGAACGGACGAGGAGGTCCGGGGGATGACGACCGTTCACGTCGCCGAGGGGGCGACCGGCGCGGGGGACGACCCGCTGCTGGCGGCACACCTCGCCGAGCTGCGCACCGCGCTCGCCGACCACCCGTTCCCGACCCACCAGGACGACCTCATCGCGTCCTGCCTCGCCCTCGGCACCCCTGCACGGGTCTGCTGCCGCCTCTCCCTCCTGGACCGCACGCACGAGTACGCCTCGCTCGACGAGGTGCACGCCGCCATCGTCGCGGCCTGCCCGCCGCCCGGCGCCTGACCCCGGCCCCACACCCGGCGACACCGCAGTCATGGTCGCGATCACGACCACTCCTGCGGTGTAGCCCGCGTCCGGCGTCCGGCGGTGGGGGGTGCCGACGGGTCCGGGACGCGACCGCGACCCACTAGCGTGGCCTCCCACGGGACCCCGGACGGACGGGGCCACGACCGAGAGGAACCACCCCGATGGCCGGTGGGCTCGTCGCACTGCTCGACGACATCGCCGCGATCGCCACGGTCGCGGCCGCCTCGATCGACGACGTCGGGGCCGCGGCCGGGCGGGCCAGCGCCAAGGCCGCCGGCGTCGTCGTCGACGACACCGCCGTCACGCCGCGGTACGTCACGGGGGTGACACCGGAGCGCGAGCTGCCGATCATCAAGAAGATCGCCATCGGCTCGATCCGCAACAAGCTGCTCATCATCCTGCCGGTCGCCCTGCTGCTCAGCCAGTTCCTCCCGTGGCTGCTCACGCCGATCCTCATGCTCGGCGGCACCTACCTCGCGTACGAGGGTGCCGAGAAGATCTGGGAGAAGCTCGCCCACCACGAGTCGCACGCCGAGCCGGTGACCGAGGTCGGGCCCGAGCAGGAGCAGCAGATGGTGTCCGGCGCCATCCGCACCGACCTCATCCTCTCCGCCGAGATCATGGTCATCGCGCTCGACGACGTCGCGTCCGAGCCGTTCCTCACCCGCGCGGCGGTGCTCGTCGTCGTCGCGATCCTCATCACGGCACTCGTCTACGGCGTCGTCGGGCTCATCGTCAAGATGGACGACATCGGCCTGCACCTGGCCGGTCGCGAGTCCAGCGGCGCCCGGCGGATCGGCGAGGGCCTGGTCCGGGGGATGCCAAAGGTCCTCTCGTTCCTCTCGACGCTCGGCATCGTCGCGATGCTCTGGGTCGGCGGGCACATCCTCCTCGTCGGCGCCGACGAGCTCGGGTGGCACGGACCGTACTCTCTGGTCCACCACGCCGAGGAGGCCGTCCACGACGCCACCGGTGCGCTCGGTGGCCTGCTCGGCTGGCTCACCAACACCCTCGGCTCGGCCGTCGCCGGCGCGGTCGTCGGGGCCGTGGTCGTGGCCGTCGTGCTCGCCGTCAAGCGAGCCCGCGGCGGCGACCAGCAGGACGCCGCCGCGGCGCACTGACGCCGTGACCCCGGCCCGCCGCCTCAGGCGCGGGTCGCGGTGAGCAGCAGGTACTCCCAGCGCATCCGGCCGTCGGCGTCCGTCCCCCCGCGGGCCACACCGTCGATGGCGGCCTCGAGGGCAGCCCGCTGCTCGGGGTCGTCGGCGACCGAACGGTGCACGGCCACCGTCGGCCCGTAGCGCTCGACGAAGAACGTCCGGAACTCCTCCGGGGTCGCGAAGCCCTCGACGACGAGCTCGCGGCGCTCGGCCCGCAGGTCGTGCACGCCGTCGCCGAGCAGGCCCTCGACGTGCTCCGGCCGACCCCACAGCGGCGGCGGCTGCGCCCCGGGCGGCGGGGGCGGCGCCCACGGCCGGATGGCGGCGAGCAGCCGGCCGATGAACCCCTCGGGCGTCCACGACAGCAGGGCGATGCGCCCTCCCGGCCGGCAGACCCGCAGCAGCTCGCCGGCCGAGGCCTCGTGCACCGGCGCGAACATCACGCCGACGCACGAGAGCACGACGTCGAAGGTGGCGTCCGGGTAGGGCAGGTCCTCCGCGTCGGCGACGTCCCAGAGGACCTCG
>JBQGCR010000816.1:0-3498 GCA_052038585.1 Kineosporiaceae bacterium | reverse complement strand
GGCGGACGGCGCCGTCGAGGTCGTGGTCCACGTCGCCGAGGAGGACGAGGTCGCGGTCGCCGGCGAGGAGTGGGCCGCCCGCCCGTTCGTCACGTACGAGGTGCGCTGGGTCTGCCCGGACCCGGCCGAGCGGGAGAGCCGGGTGCCGCCGCCGCACTTCGTCGAGGCGCGCGAGCGCGTCCGGCCCGTCGTCCGCGCCGTGACCCACGCGGTCGTCGAGGCCACGGGCGGCGTCGTCGTCGACGAGGACGGCTTCCCGGTGGACCGCTACTCCCTCCTCTGACCGCCTTACCGGGAGGAGGGGGCGGGCCGCCGGGGCTCAAGTCGGACGGTGCGGGGCCGATGCACTACTCGTCGCTGCTGCATGCGCGAAGGAGAGGGCGTCGATGGACGCGATCGACGAGATCGTTGCCGAGTTCCTGGTCGAGTCGCACGAGAACCTGGACCAGCTGGACCGGGACCTGCTCGCGCTCGAGCAGAACCCCGGTTCACGCGAGCTGCTGGCCAGCGTGTTCCGGACCATCCACACGATCAAGGGCACGAGCGGGTTCCTCGCGTTCCACAAGCTCGAGAAGGTCACGCACGTCGGGGAGAACCTGCTCTCCCGGCTGCGCGACGGCAAGATCGAGCTGACGGAGGCGCGGGCCACGGCGCTGCTCAAGATGGTCGACGCCGTCCGCGGCCTGCTGGCGCAGATCGAGCAGACGGGGGCCGAGGGCGACGCCGTCCTCGACGACCTCGTCGCCGAGCTGTCCTCGCTGCTCGAGGACGGTGCCGCCGCCCCGGCCGCGGCCCCCGCGCCGGTCGCCGCGACGGCGCAGCCGGAGCCCCAGCCGGAGCCCCAGCCGGAGCCCCACCCCGAGCCCCAGCCCGAGCCGGAGCCGGAGCCCGAGCCGGAGCCGGTGCCCGAGCCGGAGCCGGTCGCCGAGGCCACGCCCGCGAAGGCGAAGAAGGCCCGGGCCACGGTGCCGCCGGTCTCGGCGATGACCGCCGGCCACGGCGCCCCGACCGTCCCCGACGCCGGTGCCCCCGCGGCCCCGGCCGCGGCGCCCCTCGGCGGGGGCCACGGGTCCTCGGGCGCCACCACCCCCGACGCCGTGGAGATCGCGCGCATGGAGCAGGGCCTGGGCGACGAGCGCCCCATCGGCGAGATCCTCGTCGACCACGGGTCGACCACCCCGGCCGCCGTCGAGACGGCGCTCGAGGCGCAGGCGCAGGCCTCCCCCGCGCCCCGCCAGGGCGGGGCCGCCGCCGGCGGCGACCACCCCGAGGCACGGCGCAGCGTCGTCGACTCCTCGGTGCGCGTCGACGTCGAGCTCCTCGACTCGCTCATGCGGCTCGTCGGCGAGCTCGTCCTCGCCCGCAACCAGCTCGTGTCCCGCCTCGACGACACGCAGGACAACTCGCTCGCCCGCTCGGCGCAGCGGCTGTCCCTCGTGACGAGCGAGCTGCAGGAGCAGGTCATGAAGACCCGCATGCAGCCCGTCGACGCCGTGTGGTCGAAGATGCCGCGCATCGTCCGCGACCTGGCCAAGCAGTGCGGCCGCCAGGTCCGCCTGGAGATGGAGGGCCGGGAGACCGAGCTCGACCGCAGCGTCCTCGAGGCGATCCGGGACCCGCTGACCCACCTCGTCCGCAACGCGGTGGACCACGGCATCGAGGCCCCCGAGGACCGCACGACGAAGGGCAAGCCCGCCGAGGGCGTCCTGCGCCTGCGGGCCTACCACGAGGCCGGCCAGGTCCACCTCGAGATCATCGACGACGGCAACGGCATCGACCCGGCGAAGGTCGGGGCGAAGGCCGTCGAGCGCGGCCTGATCTCGCAGTCGCAGCTGACGACGATGAGCAGCCGCGAGCTGCTCCAGCTCATCTTCCTGCCGGGCTTCTCGCTCGCCGCGAAGATCACGAACGTCTCCGGCCGCGGGGTCGGCATGGACGTCGTCAAGACCCGCATCGAGGCGATCGGCGGCTCCGTCGACGTCAGCTCGAAGATCGGTGTCGGCTCGACGTTCCGCCTGACGATCCCGCTCACCCTGGCGATCATCCCGGCGCTGACCATCGGCTGCGACGGCCGGCGCTACGCCGTCCCGCAGGTGTCGGTGCTCGAGCTCGTCCGGCTCAACGGCGAGCACGCCCGCGGCGGCATCGAGCTCATCTCGGGCGCCCCGGTCTACCGGCTGCGGGACATGCTCCTGCCGCTCGTGCGCCTCGACGAGCAGCTCGGCCTCGTGCCGTTCGGCCACGAGTTCGACCCGAGCGAGAACCGCGGCGGCTTCATCGTCGTCCTGCACGCGGAGCAGCAGCGGTTCGGCCTCGTCGTCGACGACGTCCTCGACACCCAGGAGATCGTCGTCAAGCCGCTCGGCCGCCACCTCAAGGGCATCCCGGTGTACGCCGGCGCGACGATCCTCGGCGACGGCACCGTCGTCCTCATCCTCGACGCCGCGACGCTGGCCCGGAGGGCGAACGTGCTCCAGTCCGGCCAGGGCGCGACGACGGCGGACAAGGCCGTCGACACCGAGCCGATCGACCCGGTGCTCGTCGTCGAGATCGCCGGCGACCGCCGCGCGGCGATCCCGCTCGACATGGTCACCCGGCTCGAGGAGATCCCGCTGTCGAGCATCGAGCGGGTCGGCGGGCGCGAGGTGGTCCAGTACCGCGGCCACATCATGCCGCTCATCCGGCTGTCCAACCTGCTCGGCGCCTACGGCGACGGCGGCTCGGGCGAGAACGGCGTCCAGCTCGTCGTCTACACCCGCGGCGAGCGCAGCGTCGGCTTCGTCGTCGAGCGCATCCTCGACATCGCGACCGAGCGCTCGGGCACCCGCAGCGACATCGACGACCACGCGCTCATCGGCAGCGTCGTCGTCGGCGACAAGGTCGTCGAGCTCCTCGACGTCCAGGCCGCCGTCCTCGCCGCGGACCCGAACTTCTTCGACGCGCGAGCCGGCGACGGCGCCGGCTCCCCCCACGGTTACGGCGCCTTCGAGGAGGCCCTGGCATGAGCCAGCTGTCCACGTTCCACGTCGGCAAGTACCTCTTCGGGGTCGACGTCTCCCTCGTCCAGGAGGTCGTGCGGCTGCAGACGATCACCCCGGTGCCGCTCGCGGCGCCGGAGATCGCCGGGCTCATCAACCTGCGCGGCGAGGTGCTCACCGCGATCGACCTCCGCGTGCGGATGGGCATGCCGAAGTCCTCGAGCGACCGCGAGCCCGTCAACGTCGTCGTCCGCGTCGACAACGAGCCGGTGAGCCTGCTCGTCGACGAGATCGGCGGCGTCCTCGAGGTCTCCCAGGTGCCGTTCGAGCAGACGCCGAGCACCGTGGACGAGCGCGTGCGCGACCTCCTGCTCGGCGCCTACACCCTGCCCGACCGGCTGCTGCTCGCCCTCAACGCCGAGCGCGTGCTCGACGTGCTCGCCGCCGCCTGACCCTGACCGCACCGCCGCACCGCCGCACGACCGCCCGTCCCGCACCACCGGCCCCGGCCGCCGGCCCC
>JBQGCR010000815.1:0-3163 GCA_052038585.1 Kineosporiaceae bacterium | reverse complement strand
GCTCACCCAGTGGTACTTCCGGATCACCGACTACGCCGACCGGCTGCTGGACGACATGGCGCAGCTGGAGGAGGGCTGGCCGAGCAAGGTCCTCACCATGCAGCGCAACTGGATCGGCCGGTCCACGGGCGCCGACGTCGTCTTCGAGATCGAGGGCCGCGACGAGCCGGTGACGATCTACACGACGCGTCCGGACACCCTGTTCGGCGCGACCTTCTTCGTCGTCGCCGCGGACAGCGACCTGGCCGCCGAGCTGGCCGCCGGATCGCCCGCGGCCGTGCAGGCCGAGTTCGCCCGCTACCTGGAGACGGTCAAGGCCTCCACCGAGATCGAGCGGCTGAGCAGCGAGCGCGAGAAGACCGGCGTCTTCCTCGAGCGGTACGCCGTCAACCCGGTCGACGGCGCGCGACTGCCGATCTACGCCGCCGACTACGTCCTGGCCGATTACGGCCACGGCGCGATCATGGCGGTGCCGGCGCACGACCAGCGCGACCTGGACTTCGCCCTGGCCTTCGGCCTGCCGGTGCGCACCGTCGTCGACGTCCGGGACGAGGACGGCGCCCCGCTGCCCGACCCGGCGACGAGCGGCACCGCGACGACCGGGGACGGCGTCCTGGTGAACTCCGGCCCGCTCGACGGGCTGCGCAAGGCCGAGGCCATCGAGCGGATCGTCGACGTCCTGGCCGAGAAGGACCTGGGCCGGCGGACGACGAACTACCGGCTGCGGGACTGGCTCATCTCGCGACAGCGCTACTGGGGCACGCCGATCCCGATCGTCCACTGCCCGGCGTGCGGCGAGGTCCGGGTGCCCGACGACCAGCTCCCCGTCGAGCTGCCGCCGGCCGAGGGGCTGGACCTCAAGCCCAAGGGCACCTCGCCGCTGGGCGGCGCGACCGACTGGGTGAGCGTCGACTGCCCGTCGTGCGGCGGTCCGGCGCAGCGGGACACCGACACGATGGACACCTTCGTCGACTCGTCGTGGTACTTCCTGCGCTACTGCTCGCCCGGCCGCGACGACGTGCCGTTCGACGTCGAGGACGTGCGCCGGTGGATGCCGGTGGACCAGTACGTCGGCGGTGTCACGCACGCGATCCTGCACCTGCTGTACTCGCGGTTCTTCACCAAGGTGCTGCACGACCTGGGCATGGTCGACTTCACCGAGCCGTTCACCCGCCTGCTCAACCAGGGCATGGTGCAGATGAACGGCTCGGCGATGAGCAAGAGCCGGGGCAACCTCGTGCGGCTGTCCGACCAGCTGTCCGAGCACGGCGTCGACGCGATCCGGCTGACGATGGCCTTCGCCGGCCCGCCGGAGGACGACATCGACTGGGCCGACGTGTCGCCGTCGGGGTCGGCGCGGTTCCTCGCCCGCGCGTGGCGGCTGACCGGTGACGTCGCCTCGCCGGCCGGCGCTGACCCGTCGACCGGTGACGTCGCGCTGCGCGCGGCGACGCACCGCTGCGTCGCCGAGGTGACCGAGCTCGTCGAGGGCTTCCGCTTCAACGTGGCCGTGGCCCGCGTCATGGAGCTGGTCAACGTGACGCGCAAGGCGATCGACTCCGGGGCCGGCGGCGCCGACCCGGCGGTCCGCGAGGCCGTCGAGGCCGTCGCCGTCATGCTGTCGCTCTTCGCGCCGTACACCGCCGAGGACATGTGGGCCCGGCTCGGGCACGAGCCGTGCGTCGCGCTGGCGGGCTGGCCGGCCGTCGACGCGTCGCTGCTCGTCGAGGAGACGGTGACGTGCGTCGTCCAGGTGGCCGGCAAGGTCCGGGACCGGCTGGAGGTCCCGCCGTCGATCGACGAGGGCGCTCTGCGCGAGCTGGCGCTGGCCTCCCCGGCCGTGCAGAAGGCGCTCGGAGACAAGGGTGTTCGCACCGTCGTCGTCCGCGCGCCCCGGCTGGTCAACGTCGTCCCGGGCTGACGGGCCGGTCGGCTCCGCCGGCGGTCGACGGGTTCGGTAGCGTCTGCCGCCATGGAGCCGACCCCCGACGTCGTCGCCGGGCGGGTCGCCGTCGTCACGGACTCGACGGCGTACCTGCCCGACGGGCTCGCCGACGGCGTCACTGTCGTGCCCCTGCAGGTGGTGCTCGACGGCCGGTCGCTCGCCGACGGCGTCGAGGTGTCCAGCGCCGACGTCGCGGCAGCGCTCCACGCCGGGCGGCCGGTGACGACGTCCCGGCCCGCGCCCGCCGTCCTCGCCGCCGCCTACCGCGGGCTGGCCGAGCGCGGTGCCACGGGCGTCGTGTCCGTCCACCTGTCGGCCGACCTGTCCGGGACGGCCGACGCCGCGCGGGTGGCCGCCGGACAGGTGGCGGGCGACGTGCCGGTGCGCGTCGTCGACTCGCGCTCCCTCGGCATGGGGCTCGGCTTCGCGGTCCTCGCGGCCGCCCGGGCGGCGCGGGACGGGGCGCCCGCCGAGCGGGTCGCCGAGACCGCCGCGCGCGTGGCGCTGTCGGGCCACGCCTGGTTCTACGTCGACACGCTCGACCACCTGCGCCGCGGCGGCCGGATCGGCGCGGCCGCGGCGATGCTCGGGTCGGCGCTGGCGGTCAAGCCGCTCCTCGAGCTCGTCGACGGCCGGATCGAGCCCCGCGAGCGGGTGCGGACGAGCGCCCGGGCGCTCGCCCGGCTCGTCGAGCTCGTCGCCGGCGCGTCGGGCCGGCGGACCGTCGACGTCGCCGTGCACCACCTCGACGCCCCGGCCCGGGCGCAGGAGGTCGCCGACCGGTTGCGCGCGGTGCTGCCGGGGCTGCGCGACCTGCACGTGGTCGAGGTCGGGGCCGTCGTCGGCGCGCACGTCGGGCCGGGCATGGTCGCCGTCGTCGCGGTGCCCGCGGCCGGCTGACCCGCCCTCCACAGGCCCTCCCGGGGGCGGGTCGTCCACAGGTGGCGCTCGCGGGGGCTCTCGCGGGACCCGGCGCGACCTAGCGTCGCGGACATGCCTGCGCGCCCTGACGACGCCGCCCGTGAACGCCTGCGCCTGCTCCTCGAGGAGGGCCGCCGTGCGGCCGCCGCCCATGCGGCGGCGCCCGCGGACCGGCGCTCGGGCGGCGGGTGGGACGACCGCTGGGGCGGCGAGGTCGGCGGCGGGGTCGGCGGTGACGGCGGCGGTGTCGGGGGCGGTTCTGCGGCGGTCGCCGGGCAGGCCTGGACGGCTGCGGAG
>JBQGCR010000814.1:0-2903 GCA_052038585.1 Kineosporiaceae bacterium | reverse complement strand
CCCATCACAAGGTGATCATGAACGGTCTATGGATGATCATTTACTTTTGTCACCAGAGACGATTCTCGATCTCGAGGCCCAGGCCGAGCAACCCGCCGACCCGACTCTCGAAGGCGAGGTCCCACCCCCAGACGTCCGACTTGGTGACGACGACGATCCGCCACCCCATGTCCTCGACGAGCCACCGGACCCGCTCGGCGTCCGCCGCGACGTGCTCCGCCTCGGTGTGGAACTCCTCGCCGTAGTACTCGACACCGACCCTCGCCTCGCGCCACCCGAGGTCGATCCGTCGCACCCGACTGCCTCGGACGACCTCGACCTGCAGCTCGAAACCGCGCAACCCGGCCTGGACCAGCCGCAGGCGCATGACGGACTCGCCCGGCGACTCGCAACGGGGGTCGACGAGCAGCGCCAGCTCCCGCGCCTTGGCGATCCCGTAGCGCGCGCGCCAGCGCGCGAGCTCGGCGACGAGCTCGTCGCGCTCGACGAGCCCGGCGTGGGCGAACATGTCGGCGGCACCGAGCCCGACGCCGGGCACGGACCACCGCAGCAGGTCCGCCGTCGTCCGCAGCGGCGTGGTGAACGTCAGCCCACCGACCTCCACCAGGTCGCGTGCCGTGAGGTCCGACGCGTAGCACTTCACGCCCCGACGGTGCAGCGGCTGGCGGTCGTTCGGGACGACGACCTGGAGCGGGACGGGGCGACGAGCCTCGTCCGGCGACCTGGCGTCGATGCCGTAGGCCCACGCCGCGGTCAGGCGCGCGACCGCCGCGCCGTCCGGCATCACGAGCTTCAGCGCGTCCAGCCGCGTCTCGATCGTCTCGACCACCCGGACGTCCACGTACACGCCGTAGAGCGGCGAGCGCACCTGGCCCGTCGCGACGAGGTACCGCAGATCCTTCGTGTGCCCGCCGGCCGCCGTCCACTCCCGTGTCGTGAAGTGGCGACCGTCCATCACCAACGCGCCCAGTGCGGCGCCTTTCGTCTCGATCATGACGCGGCAGGATGCCGCATCCGCGGACGGCGCGTGAGAAGTTATCCACAGGGCAGCGCGGGACGACGCCCGACCTCGTCAAGCTTTCATGATCGCGTCTCAACCCTTCATGATCACCCGTCGATCGTTCATGATCACCGGGAGGGAGAGGGGGGCGGGGGCGCGGGTGGGGTGGCGGGGGTGGTTAGCGGGCGCTAACCTTTCGGCATGGGTGGTCCCGTCCTGTCGTCCGGCGTCGTCCCGTCCTCCTCCGCGGCACGGGCGAACGCGGAGAGCCACCGGGCGCTCGTGGCGGACCTGCGCACGACGCTGACGACGGCGGCGCTCGGCGGGCCGGCCAAGGCCCGCGAGCGGCACGTCGCGCGGGGCAAGCTCCTCGCCCGGGACCGCGTCGACACCCTCCTCGACCCCGGGTCGCCCTTCCTCGAGCTCGGGGCGCTGGCTGCCCACGGCATGTACGACGGCGAGGCGCCCTCGGCGGGCGTCGTCACCGGCGTCGGGCGGGTGAGCGGCCGGGAGTGCGTCGTCGTCGCCAACGACGCCACGGTCAAGGGCGGCACGTACTACCCGATGACGGTGAAGAAGCACCTGCGCGCGCAGGAGGTGGCGCTCGCGAACCGGCTGCCGTGCATCTACCTCGTCGACTCCGGCGGCGCGTTCCTCCCGATGCAGGACGAGGTCTTCCCCGACCGCGACCACTTCGGCCGGATCTTCTACAACCAGGCGACGATGAGCGCGCAGGGCATCCCGCAGGTCGCCGCGGTGCTCGGGTCCTGCACCGCCGGAGGCGCGTACGTCCCGGCGATGAGCGACGAGGCGGTCATCGTCCGCGGCCAGGGCACGATCTTCCTCGGCGGCCCGCCGCTGGTGAAGGCGGCCACCGGCGAGGTCGTCAGCGCCGAGGACCTCGGCGGCGGCGACCTGCACAGCCGCCGCAGCGGCGTCACCGACCACCTCGCGGACGACGACGAGCACGCGCTGCGGATCGTCCGCGACATCGTCGACACCTTCGCCCCGAAGGCGTTGCCGCCGTGGGACGTCCGCGACCCGGAGGAGCCCGCGGTCGACCCGGCGACCCTGTACGACGTCGTCCCCACCGACCCGCGGGTGCCCTACGACGTCCGCGAGGTCATCGCCCGGCTCGTCGACGGCAGCAGGTTCCACGAGTTCAAGGCCCTCTACGGGACGACGCTCGTCACCGGCTTCGCCCGCGTCCACGGGCACCCGGTCGGGATCGTCGCGAACAACGGCGTGCTCTTCGGCGAGTCGGCGCTCAAGGGGGCGCACTTCATCGAGCTGTGCGACCGGAGGAACACCCCGATCCTGTTCCTGCAGAACATCACCGGCTTCATGGTCGGCCGCGACTACGAGGCCGGCGGCATCGCCAAGCACGGCGCGAAGATGGTCACCGCGGTCGCGTGCGCCCGGGTGCCGAAGCTCACCGTCGTCATCGGCGGGTCCTTCGGGGCCGGGAACTACTCGATGTGCGGGCGGGCCTACTCCCCCCGCTTCCTGTGGACCTGGCCGAACGCGCGGATCTCGGTCATGGGCGGCGAGCAGGCGGCGTCGGTGCTCGCCTCCGTCCGGCGCGACCAGCACGAGGCCCGCGGCGAGGACTGGCCGGCGCAGGACGAGGAGGCGTTCAAGGCGCCGATCCGCGAGCAGTACGAGACCCAGGGCCACCCCTACTACGCCAGCGCACGGCTGTGGGACGACGGCGTCATCGACCCGCTCGACACCCGCACCGTGCTCGGCCTGAGCCTGTCCGCCTGCGCCGCAGCGCCTCTCGCGCCGGTCGGCTACGGCGTCTTCCGGATGTGACGACGATGAGCGCCCTCTTCGACACCGTCCTCGTCGCCAACCGAGGCGAGATCGCCCTGCGCGTCGTCCGGACGCTGCGCCGGCTCGG
>JBQGCR010000813.1:0-3581 GCA_052038585.1 Kineosporiaceae bacterium | reverse complement strand
CGACCTCGCACGGTGGTCCTTCGACGACGGCGCCGCCGACCCGCGCGCGACGACGGCGCTGGAGTCGGTCAGCGGGCAGCGCGACCCGCTCGCCCGGCCGCAGTGGCGGGCCGACGGCGTGCGCGGTGGGGCGCTGCTCCTCGACGGCTACTCGACGTGGGTGGCGCGCGCCGCGGGACGGACGCCGAGCCCGACGACGGCGCTCACGCTGAGCGCCTGGGTGGCCCCGCACGCCTTCGAGCACGGCGACGACGGGCGCCTGTCGACGATCGTCGGGCAGCAGGACCGCGAGGGCCGGGCGGGCTTCGTCCTCGGCCACTTCCGGCACGGCACGTGGGGCCTGCAGCTGGGCACCGGGACGGCGTGGCGCGAGCTCATGACCGACGCCGCCCTGCCCCTCGACACGTGGAGCCACGTCGCCGCGACCTACGACTCGGCGACCGGCCGGGCCCGGCTCTACCTCGACGGCGAGCAGGTCGGGGCCGCGGACTGGCCTGCAGGAGAACCGGTCCGGCCCGCGGCGCAGGACCTGCTCGTCGGGCGCAACGGCCAGGGCCCCTGGCTCGGGCCGTTCCGGCTCGGGATGTTCGCGGGCCTGCTCGACGAGGTGCGCGTCCGCTCCGTCGCGGACGCCCCGGCGCCGGTGCGCCCCGCCCCCGCCGCCGACGACGCCGCGCACGGCGGGAACCTCCCGACGCCCGACGTCCGCGTCGGCCGCGACCTGCTCGCCGCGGACCGGCACCGGCCGCAGTTCCACGCCCAGCCGCCGAGCGCGTGGCAGAACGAGCCCACCGCACCGGTGTTCGCGGCCGGGCAGTACCACGTCTTCTACCAGAGCAACCCGCACGGCCCGTTCTGGCAGCACATCCGCTGGGGCCACCTCGTGAGCACGGACCTCGTCCACTGGCGTGACGCGCCGGACGCCCTCGTGCCCGGCGGCGGCGCGGACGTCGACCCCGACGGCGCCTGGGCCGGCGGCGCGACGCTCGACGGCTCGGGCCGGCCGGTCCTCTTCTACACCGCCGGCGACGACCGCAGGTCGCCGAACCAGCGCGTCGCGACGGCCCGGTCGACGTGGCCCGCGGACGGCGACGCGGACCTGTCGAGATGGGTCAAGGACCGCGACGTCCTCGTCGACCAGGCTGCAGGACAGGGGATCCCGGGCGAGTTCCGCGACCCGACCGTCGTCCGCGTCGGCGGCACGTGGTTCCTCCTCGTCGGCTCGGGCGCGCGCGACGGCGCCGGGCGCGAGACCGGCGGCACCGCGCTCGTCTGGTCGACGACGGACCCCACGCTGCGGGCGGGGTGGACCTACCGCGGTCCGCTGTTCTCCGGCGACTACGCCGCCCACCCGCTCACGGGCCGGGTCTGGGAGCTGCCCACCCTCCTGCCGCTCGGCACGAGCGGGAAGTGGGTCTTCCTCGTCAACCCGGCGAAAATGCCTGCGCCGCAGGACCAGTCGCGGTACACGTGGGCCTGGGTCGGCTCCTTCGACCCGGCGACGGCCCGCTTCCGGCCGGACTCGACGGTGCCGCGGCTCGTCGACGTCGGCGAGCACCTCACCGGCCCTGCCGGCTTCGTCACCCCGGACGGGCGCAGCGTCCTGTTCAGCATCGCCCAGGGCCGCCGCTCCTCCGAGGCCGACCACCGGGCGGGCTGGGCGCACGGCTTCGGCGTCCCCGTGGAGCTGAGCCTGGCGTCCGGCGGCGGCCTGCGCGCCCGGCCCGTGCGCGAGCTCACCCGGCTGCGCGGCACCCCGCTGCTGCGCCTCACGGCGCCGACGTCGCTCGCCGCCGCGAACGCGGCCCTCGCCGGGACGAGCGGGACGGCGGTCGGCGGCGACCAGCTCGACGTCGAGGTGGAGCTCGAGCCCGCGGGCGCCGGCGCCGTCGGCCTCCAGGTGCTGCGCTCGCCCGACGGCCAGGAGGCCACGACCGTCCGGTTCGCGCCGGCGACCGGGCGGTTCGAGGTCGACCGCACCCGGTCCACGCTCGCGACCGACGTCGAGAAGGGGGTGCAGGGCGGCCCGGTGCCGACGACGACCGTGACGGCGTCGGGGACGGTCCGGCTGCGCACGCTCGTCGACCGCTCGCTCGTCGAGAGCTACCTCGACGGCGGCACGGCGGCGGGCGGGGCGCTGACGACGCGGGCCTACCCGACCCGGGCCGACGCCCGCGGCCTGCGCCTGTGGGCGGACGCGCCGGCGGGCGTCGTCGTCCGGTCCCTCACCGTGTGGCCGATGCGGTCGGCCTACCCCGTCGTGCCCCCGACGGGCCTGACCCTCAACCCGGCGGCGCTGACGCTGCAGGTGGGCGACGGCGAGGTCGTCACCCCGCTCGTGGCCCCGCTCGAGGCCTCGCGCAAGGACGTCGTCTGGTCGTCGTCGGCCCCCGGCGTCGCGACGGTGAGCGGCGGCCGCGTCGTCGCGCGCGCCCCCGGGACGGCGACGGTGACCGCGCGCACCCGGCTCGGCGGGGTGGCGGCGTCCACGACGGTCACCGTCGTCCCGGAGGTCGCGCACGGCGGGCTGCCGAACGCCGGCTTCGAGGACGGCACGCTCTCGGGGTGGACGACGACCGGCACGGCCTTCCCGGCCCAGGCCGTCACCTCGGCGACGACGTGGGGCTGGGGCGGTCCGTTCGTCCGCGAGGGCGGACGGCACGTCTGGGGCTGGGCGGCCGGCGGCCCCGCTCCCGACGCGCTCACCGGGACGCTGCGCTCTCCGACGGTCACGCTCGGCGGCAACGGCCAGGTCTCGTTCCTCCTCGGCGGCGGGAACGACCCGTACCGGCTGCGCGCCGAGCTCGTCCGCGCGTCCGACGGGGCCGTCCTGGCGCGCGCCACGGGCGGGGACCGGGAGGCGCTGACGCGGGTCCGCTGGGACGCCTCCGAGCACGTCGGCACTCGGGTGCTCGTCCGGTTCACCGACGCCTCGACCGGCGGTTTCGGGCACCTCAACGTCGACGACGTCGACGTCCCCGTCGCGCTCGGCCGGACAGCCCGGGCGAGCGTCGCGACGTGCTGCCGTACCCCCTACCGTTCCGGTGATCTGTCCCGTTGATTCCCCCGTCGGCCGGTTCAGCGGTTACCCTGGCCGACGAGGACCCCGCCGACGCCGGTGCCAGGCCGGCACGGGGCCCTCCGCCGAGTCGGACCGCCCGCGGGGAGTCGGACCGAGCCGGGGACCCAGGTTCCTGGGGCGAGTCGGACGCAGTGCGCGCACCGCGCGCAGCGCTCCGTAGGAGGTGCTTCTGCCTCCGAGCCCGTCAGCTAACCCGGTAGGCGAAGCAGAAGAAGGAGCAGTACGTGCCGCCTGCTGGCGACCGGAGAACCACACATCGCAGGACCACGCACCGCAGGCCCGCGCTCGTCATGGCCGCGGCCCTCGGGCTCGCCGTGACGACGTCGTCGCTGACCGCGCCGGCCTCGGCGGCCCCCGCCGCCGCACCCGTCCTCGCCGCACCGACCGTCGACTCCGTGCGCACCCAGGTCGCGGCCCTCGACCGGCAGGCGGCTGCGGCCGCCGCCCGGCAGGCCGCGGCCCGCGCCGAGCTCGCCGAGGCCCAGGAGCAGGTCCGCCT
>JBQGCR010000812.1:0-2592 GCA_052038585.1 Kineosporiaceae bacterium | reverse complement strand
CCGCCGCGGGCCTCCTCGACCCGGCGCAGGGTCGGGGCGCCGTCGACCGGGCGGCGCAGCGTGACGAGCCCGAAGCCGACGGCCTCGACGTCGCGGGCGGCGAAGTCGTCGAGCCACGCGGCGTAGAGGGCGTCGAAGCCGGGCCCGGCCGGCTGGCCGCCGTCGCGGATCCACAGCTCGGCGTACTCGGCGGGGTCCATGAGCTCGCGCTGGACCACCCAGGCGTCAAGGCCGGCCGCGCCCTCGCTCGCCAGCCAGCCGTCGACCCGGTCGTGCCAGCCACCGCCGCGCGGCACCTCCCAGTTCGCGAGCAGCTGCGCGACGCCGCCGGCGCGCAGGACCGCGCCGACGCCGGTGACGAGGTCCTCGACGACGCGGTCCCCGACCGCCCCGCCGTCGCGGTACTCGTACTCCGGCACGTCCGGACGGCGCGGGGTGATGACGAACGGCGGGTTGCTCACGACGAGGTCGAACCCCTCGCCGGCGACGGGCTCGAGCAGGCTCCCGCGGCGCAGGTCGACGTCCGTGCGGCCCGCTGGGTCGTTGAGGGCGAGGGTGAACCGGGCGAAGGCGAGGGCGCGGGCCGAGACGTCGGTCGCGACGACCGACGTCGCGTGCCGTGCCGCGTGCAGCGCCTGGACGCCGCAGCCGGTCCCGAGGTCGAGCACCCGGTGCACCGGGGTGCGCACCGTCGCGGCGGCGAGCGTCGTCGACGCCCCGCCGATGCCGAGCACGTGGTCGGGGTCGAGCGCCCGCCCGGTGGCGAGCTCGCCGAGGTCGGAGGCGACCCACCAGTGCGCGGTGCCCGCGGCGTCCTGGGCCGCGTAGGGGCGCAGGTCGACCAGGGCACGGACGTCGTCGTCCGGCCCCGCCCCGGCCGCCTCGACGACGCCGAGCGCCACCGCGCCGTCCACCCCGGTGCGCGGCAGCGCCGCCTCGAGGCTGCGGCGGGGACGCGCCTCGCCGAGGACGAGGACGGCGAGGAGCGTCGCGAGCGGGTCGTCGCCCGCGGCCCGGCAGGCGCGACGCGCGGGCAGCGCCTGCTCGCGGCCGAGGGCGGCGTGCGCGACCGGGCCGAGGAGGTCCTCGACGGCCTCGGGGGTGAACGCGACGAGGTCCTCCCGCAGGGACTGCAGGAGGACCTCGTCGGTGCGTGGCGGTGCGGTCACCGCCTCAGCGTGCCACGCGTCCCGTCAGGCGACGCCGTGCGCCGCGGCCTGGGCCGGGACCTCGTCGTTCATCATCGACGTCCGCCGCTTCGAGGCGACGACCGCGCCGACGATGACGGCGACCGCGACGAGCGCGATCGCGATCCGGATGCCGTCGTCGTCCTGGAGCGAGATGACCGCCGGGGCGATGAGGACCGACACGAGGTTCATGACCTTGATGAGCGGGTTGATCGCCGGGCCCGCGGTGTCCTTGAACGGGTCGCCGACGGTGTCGCCGATGACGGCGGCGGCGTGGGCGTCCGAGCCCTTGCCGCCGAAGTTGCCGTCCTCGACGATCTTCTTCGCGTTGTCCCAGGCGCCGCCGGAGTTGGCGAGGAAGACGGCCATGAGCACGCCGGCACCGATCGCGCCGGCGAGGTAGCCGGCCAGCGGGCCGACCCCGAGGCCGAAGCCGACGGCGATCGGGGCCATGGCGGCGAGCAGGCCGGGGGTCGCGAGCTCGCGCAGCGAGTCCCGGGTGCAGATGTCGACGACGCGGCCGTACTCCGGCTTCTCGCTGTAGTCCAGGATCCCCGGGGGCTCCTTGAACTGCCGGCGCACCTCGTAGACGATCGCGCCCGCGGCGCGGGTCACGGCGTCGACGGCGAGGCCGGAGAACAGGAAGACGACGGACGCGCCGATGATGAGGCCGACGAGCACGTTCGGGGCGACGACCTCGTAGAGGGTCTCCGACGCCACCTCGCCCGCGTCGGCCAGCGCCGTCGTCACGGCGTCGTTGTACGAGCCGAAGAGGGCGGTCGCCGCGAGGACGGCCGTGGCGATGGCGATGCCCTTGGTGATGGCCTTCGTCGTGTTCCCGACCGCGTCGAGCTCGGTGAGGATCTGGGCGCCCTCGCCGTGGACGTCGCCGCTCATCTCCGCGATGCCCTGGGCGTTGTCCGAGACCGGGCCGAAGGTGTCCATGGCGACGATGACGCCGACCGTCGTGAGGAGGCCGCAGCCGGCGATGGCGATGAGGAACAGCGACAGCGTGATCGACCCGCCGCCGAGCAGGAAGGCCCCGTACACGGCGCCGCTGATGACCAGGGCGGTGTAGACGGCCGACTCGAAGCCGACGCCGATGCCGGACAGGACGACGGTCGCCGGGCCGGTCAGGGTCGTGCGGGCGACGTCGTTCGTCGGGCGGGACTCGGTGCCGGTGAAGTAGCCGGTCAGCCAGAGGATGACGCCGGCGAGGACGACGCCGATGACGACGGCGGCGGTGGCCACCAGGCGCGGGTCACGGTCGACGTCGCCCGCCAGCGGGGTGCCGGCGAACGTGTCGGGCAGGTAGGCGTACGCGGCGACCGCGCAGAGCACGGCGGCGACGACGGCGGAGATGTAGAACCCGCGGTTGATCGCGACGAGGCCGCCCTCGCCCGGG
>JBQGCR010000811.1:0-2270 GCA_052038585.1 Kineosporiaceae bacterium | reverse complement strand
TCTGCCCGGGCCTCTTGCTGGGTCGTCGTCCCGGCCTCCGCCGGCGCCCGCACGGAGGTGTCCGTGTCAGGCAACTTGCCTAGTCTGCCAGACCCGACAGGGCCTTGGCGAATCCGCCTCCGGCCGCCCCCGCGGCCCGCCTGGGCGGACCACGGGCACGGACGTGACGGTGCCCTCGGCCGGGGCGTCACCGCCCCGGCCGAGGGCCGCGTGTCACTTGAGGATCTTGGTGACCCGGCCGGCGCCGACGGTGCGGCCGCCCTCGCGGATCGCGAACTTGAGGCCCTCCTCCATCGCGCTCGGCTGGATCATCTCGACCCGCATCTCGGTGTTGTCACCGGGCATGACCATCTCGGTGCCCTCGGGCAGGTGCACGACGCCCGTGACGTCCGTCGTCCGGAAGTAGAACTGCGGACGGTAGTTGTCGTAGAACGGCGTGTGCCGGCCACCCTCGTCCTTGGACAGGATGTAGACGTTGGCCTCGAACTCCGTGTGGGGAGTGATCGAGCCCGGCTTCACGACGACCTGGCCGCGCTCGACGTCCTCGCGCTTGATGCCGCGCAGGAGCAGACCGACGTTCTCGCCGGCCTGGGCCTCGTCGAGCAGCTTGCGGAACATCTCGATGCCCGTGACGGTCGTCGTCGTCGACTTCTCCTTGATGCCGACGATCTCGACGGTCTCGTTCACCTTGAGGACGCCACGGTCCACCTTGCCGGTGACGACGGTGCCACGACCGGTGATCGTGAAGACGTCCTCGATCGGCATGAGGAACGGCTTGTCCGTCTCACGCTGCGGCTCCGGGATCGCCGTGTCGACGGCGTCCATGAGCTCCATGAGCTTGGCGCCCCACTCGGCGTCGCCCTCGAGCGCCTTGAGCGCCGAGACGCGCACGACCGGCAGGTCGTCGCCCGGGAACTCGTAGGAGGACAGCAGCTCGCGGACCTCCATCTCGACGAGCTCGAGGATCTCCTCGTCGTCGACCATGTCGGCCTTGTTGAGCGCCACGACGATGTAGGGGACGCCGACCTGGCGGGCCAGGAGGACGTGCTCCTTCGTCTGCGGCATCGGGCCGTCGGTGGCCGCGACCACGAGGATGGCGCCGTCCATCTGCGCCGCACCCGTGATCATGTTCTTGATGTAGTCCGCGTGACCCGGGCAGTCCACGTGCGCGTAGTGACGCGCCTCGGTCTGGTACTCGACGTGCGCGATGGAGATGGTGATACCGCGCTGCCGCTCCTCCGGCGCCTTGTCGATCTGGTCGAACGGCGTGAAGGGGTTGAGCTCCGGGTACTTGTCGTGCAGCACCTTGGTGATCGCCGCGGTGAGCGTCGTCTTACCGTGGTCGATGTGACCGATGGTGCCGATGTTGACGTGCGGCTTAGTCCGCTCGAACTTCGCCTTCGCCACGGGGATCCTCCTTGGGACTGTGGTTCGTGGTCAGTGGTGCTGCGTGCTGGTCGCGACGGGCGTCTTACTCGCCGCGGGTCTTCTTGACGATCTCCTCGGCCACGTTGCGCGGGACCTCGGCGTAGGAGTCGAACTGCATGGTGTACACCGCGCGACCCTGGGTCTTGCTGCGCAGGTCACCGACGTAGCCGAACATCTCGGACAGCGGCACGAGGGCCCGGACGACCTTGGCCCCGCTGATGTCCTCCATGGCCTGGATCTGGCCACGGCGGGAGTTGAGGTCGCCGATGACGTCGCCCATGTACTGCTCGGGCGTGCGCACCTCGACGGCCATGACCGGCTCGAGCAGCACGGGGTCCGCGCGACGCGCGGCCTCCTTGAAGCCCATCGAGCCGGCGATCTTGAACGCGAGCTCGGACGAGTCGACGTCGTGCGACGCCCCGTCGAGCAGCGTGGCCTTGACGCCCACGAGCGGGTAGCCGGCGAGCACGCCGAGCTGCATCGCGTCCTGGAAGCCCTGGTCGACCGACGGGATGTACTCGCGCGGCACGCGACCGCCGGTGACCTTGTTGACGAACTCGTAGAACGTGCCGTCGCCGGTCTCCAGCGGCTCGATCGCGAACTGGATCTTCGCGTACTGGCCCGAGCCACCCGTCTGCTTCTTGTGGGTGTAGTCGTACTTCTCGACGCCGCGGCGGATCGTCTCGCGGTAGGCCACCTGGGGCTTGCCGACGTTCGCCTCGACCTTGAACTCGCGCCGCATGCGGTCGACGAGGATGTCGAGGTGGAGCTCGCCCATGCCCTTGATGATGGTCTGGCCGGTCTCCTCGTCGAGCTCGACCTGGAAGGTCGGGTCCTCCTCG
>JBQGCR010000810.1:0-4309 GCA_052038585.1 Kineosporiaceae bacterium | reverse complement strand
CTGAACGTCACGGTCCACGCCGCGGAGACGAGCCTCGAGACGCTCCTCGAGCACCACCTGCCGCTGCTCCTGCGCGCCGCCTCGGCGGTCAGCGAGGACTGGGCCCGCCACGCCTCCGTGCCCGAGGTGCTCGCCCGCTGACGGGTGCCGCGACCCGCCCGGGCGGGCCTCAGAACAGCGCCCGCGCCGCCTGCTCGACGAGCCAGCGCTCCGCCTGCTCGTAGGTCCAGCCGTTGTCGTCGAGCAGCGTGAAGTAGCCGGAGTACCCGAAGTAGAACCACAGGACGTCGGACGCCTGCGCGACGTCCACGTCGGCCCGCAGGCCGCCGACGGCGTGCAGCCGGGCGGCGACGGCGTCGACGGCGTCGCGGTAGCGGCGGGTGGCGACCGCCAGGCCCTCGGCGACCTCGCTGTCGTGCGGCGCGGTCGTCAGCACCAGCCGCATGATGTCGCCGTACGTCTCGCGCATGCCCCGCACGACGGCGGCGGTGTCCCGGAGGATCTCCTCCGGGTCGGTCAGCGTCTCGTGCCGGGCGAGCGTCCGGGCGACCACCGGCGCCTCGCTCCACAGGTCGATCAGCGTGCGGACCAGCCCCTTCTTCCCGCCCGCCACGGCGTAGACGGTCGCCGGCGCGACCCGGGCCTGCGCGGCGATGTCGTCGACCTTCGTGGCGAAGTACCCGTCGCGGGCGAAGAGCGAGCGCGCGGCCTCGACGATGGCGCTGCGCGTGGCGGCGGCGTACTCGGCGCGGCGGCTCGGGGGAGCGGTCATGGTCGTCGCAGCGTAGCCCCCCACTCGCCAGAGTTTGGCTCTGATGAATGGGTCGATACTCTGATCGCATGAGCGGACTGGTCACCTCGGGCCCTGCCTACGCAGCGGCGACGACGGTCTGGAACGGCGCCGTGACGGCGCGTCCGCGGGCCGTCGTGCCGTGCCGGACGACGGCCGACGTCCGGGCGGGCCTGTGCAGCGCCCGCGAGGCGGGGCTGCCGCTGTCCGTCCGCGGTGGTGGCCACGACTGGGCCGGCCGCGCCCTCGTCGACGGGGGCGTGACGCTCGACCTCGGCGGCCTGCGCACGGTCAGCGTCGACCCCGCCGCCGCGGTGGCCACGGTGGCCGGCGGCGCGACGGCGGCCGACGTCGCGGCGGCCGCCCACCGGGCCGGCCTCGTCGCGGCGACCGGGACCGCCGGGGCCGTCGGCATGGCGGGCCTGTCCCTCGGCGGCGGCTACGGACCGCTGAGCGGACGCTTCGGCCTGGCCGCCGACAACCTGCTCTCGGCCGAGGTCGTCCTCGCCGACGGCACCGTGCTCACCGTCGACGACGAGCAGCACCCCGACCCGTTCTGGGCGCTGCGCGGCGGCGGCGGCAACTTCGGCGTCGTCACGTCGATGCGCGTGCGGCTGCACGCCGTCCCTGCGCTGCTGGGCGGGATGCTCCTCTTCCCGCCCGACGTCCTGCCTGCCCTGGAGACGTTCCTCCTGGACGGTCCCGACGAGCTCACCGTGCAGGCCGGCTTCCTCACCGGGCCGACGGGGGAGCCGGCGCTCTTCGCCGCACCGACGTGGTGCGGCGACGGCGAGGCCGGGCTCCGGGTCGTGCGCCGGATCGCCGACGTCGCCGAGCCCCTGTCGGCGCAGGTGGGGCCGACGACGATGCCGGACCAGCTCGCGCAGATCGACGCGATGTTCCCCGCCGGCCGCCACGTCGAGATCGGGTCGCGCACCGTCGGCGGCCTCGACGACGCCGTCACCGACGTCCTCCTCGAGGCGGCGGACCGCCTGCCGACACCGCTGTCGGCGATCTCCCTGCACAGCCTGCACGGGGCCGCCGCGCGCGTCCCGGCCGACGCGACCGCCTTCCGGGACCGGACGCCGCACCTCATGGTCGAGGCCATCGCCGTCCGGGAGCCCGACGACGGTGACGGCGACGGCACCGACGCGCGGCTGCGGGCCTGGGTCCGCGGGACCGACCGGCTGCCCGGCGGCTACCCCAACCTGCTCGGCCCGCACGAGACCGACCGGACGGCCGCCGTCTTCGGGTCGAACGCCGAGCGGCTCCTCGCCGCCAAGCGGGCGTACGACCCGGACGACGTGTTCCGCGCGCCCGGGCGGCTCTGACCACGACGGGGAGCACCGCAGGAGGGAGAGGCCCATGACCTGGAGCACGCGAGAGGTGGCCCGCCTCGCCGGGACGACGCTGCGCGCGGTGCGGCACTACCACGACGTCGGGCTCCTGCCCGAGCCGCGTCGCCGCAGCAACGGCTACAAGGAGTACGGCGTGGCGCACCTGGTGCGCCTCGTGCGGATCAAGCGGCTCACCGACCTCGGCTTCTCGCTGTCCCGGATCGCGGCGATGACCGAGTCCGACGACCATCCCGTCGAGGCCCTGCGCGCGCTCGACGCCGAGCTCGCGGGCACGATCGACCGCTTGCACCGGGCCCGCCTCGAGCTGGCCGTCCTCCTGCGGCAGGCCACGCCCGCCGAGCTGCCGCCCGGCCTGGCCGACCCCGAGACCCTGGTCCGCATGTCGCCGGCCGACCGGTCCTTCGTCGTCGTCCTCAACCAGTTGCTCGGCGCCGAGACGATGCAGGCCTGGGCCGGCGTGCTGCGCGACGGGATCGGGGACCCGTGCGCCGAGGACTTCGACACGCTCGCCCCGGACGCCGACGAGGCGTCGCGGGAGGCCGTCGCCCGCGGCCTCGTCCCCCACGTGCAGCGGCTCCACGCCGACCACCCGCAGCTGCGGACGGTCGCCGGCAGCCGGTACGGCCCGCGCTACGTGCAGCAGGCTCTCGGCACGGCCCTGCGCGAGCTCTACAACCCCGCGCAGCTCGACGTCCTGCGTCGCCTCGGCCGGTTGCTGGCCGAGGCGCCGCAGGACTGACCGCGGTGCGTCAGCTCCGCCCGCAGCCGAGGTCGCCGCGGGGCAGCTCGCCGTCGACGAGGAACGCCGTCGTGACGTCGAGCGCGCAGGCGCTCTCCCCCAGGACGTACACGCCGTGGCCGCTGCCGTCCACGGTGACCAGCCGGGCGCGCTGGCCGAACTTCTCGCGCAGCAGCTGCCCGCCCGCCAGTGGGGTCACCGGGTCGTGCCGGTTCTGCAGGAGCAGCACGTTGCGCGGCCCCTCGCTGCGGACCGGCACGGGCGGCTCGGCCGGCCGGTCGGGCCAGAAGGCGCACGGGGTGATGTTGGCGCTGGCCGCCCCGAAGAGGGGGAACCGCTCCCGGTCCTGCGCGACCGCCCGCCGGTAGGTGGCGACGTCGCGCGGCCACGCGACGTCGTTGCACGTGACGGCGAGGAAGACGGTGAAGGCGTTGTCGTTCGGGTTCGGCGCCCCGGCGGGTGCCGCGGTTTCCGTGGGCGCCGGGGACGCTCCGGGGGTCCGGTAGGACTGCCACAGCTGCGCGAGGGGCGCGTACTGCCGCGGGTTGTAGAGGGACGCGAAGGTGGCCAGCCGGAAGACGGCGCCCGTCATCCCGTCCGGCGCGGGCGTCCGGTCGAGCCGCTCGGCGAGGGCGAGGTAGGTCCGGCGGACCTGCTGCGGGGTCCGTCCGAGGCCGTAGGAGCGGTTCCGCGCCGCGGCCCACCGGGCGAAGTCGGGGAACGTCTGCTCCATGCCGAGGGCGAAGCGGCGCAGGCCCTCCCGGTCCAGGTGGGTGTCGCCGACGATGCTGTCGAGGACGACGCGGTCGGTCCGCCCCGGGAACATCGAGGTGTACGCCGCGCCGAGCGCGGAGCCGTACGAGGCCCCGTAGAAGCTCGCCGTGCGCTCGCCGAGCGCCGCGCGGATGCGGTCGAGGTCCCGGGCCATGTTGGCCGTGCTGATGTGCCGCAGCCGTCCCTGCGGGTCGTTCGCCGCGCAGCGGCGCGCGACGTCCTTCGCGACCGCCGCCTGGCGCACCACGGCGGCGTCGTCGGCGGCGAACGGCGGGATGTTGCCGGCGTAGGCGTCGTCGGCCCGGAAGCCGCAGCTGACGGGGGAGGACCGGCCGACGCCGCGGGTGTCCATCCCGATGAGGTCGTAGGCGTCGCCGACGTCCTTCGGCAGGCCTCTGGAGACGAGGAACGCCGGCTGGTCCAGCCCCGTGCCGCCCGGGCCGCCGGGGTTGAACATCAGCACGCCGCGGCGCTCGGCCGGTGCCGTGCTGGCGATCCGCGACACCATGAGCTCGATCTTCGTGCCGCCGGGGCGGGCGTAGTCGAGCGGGACCGACAGCGTGGCGCACTGCACTCGCGGGGCCACCGCCGCCGGCAGCGCGACGTCCTCCGGGCACGTCGCCCAGCGCAGCGCCGACGCGGGCCTGG
>JBQGCR010000809.1:0-2250 GCA_052038585.1 Kineosporiaceae bacterium | reverse complement strand
GGCCGGCGCCGTCGTCGTCCGGCGTCGCGGGGCCCGGGGGCGCGCCGGCCCCGGAGGACCCGCCGGCGCCGCGCTCGAGCCGTGGCGCAGGGACACGGGCGAGGTCCCCCGCCGCGGTCTCCAGGGCCGTGCGGACGACGTCGGCGACCGCGTCCGCGGGCACGACGTGGCCTATGCCGTGCGCCTCGAGCCGGCCCGCGTCGCCGGGCCGGGCCGGGTCGAGCACGCCGACGACGGCGACGCCGTGGTCGCCGAGGTGCGCCACGGCCTCCCGGTCCAGCCGGTGCAGGTCGGCGGACACGAGCGCGGCGCGCCCGCGGCCGGCGCCCGCGGCGGCGAGGAGCTCGCCGAGGTCCGCGCAGCGACGGGCGACGTGGACGCCGGACCCGGCGCGCTCGAGGCCCGTGACGAGCGCCGCCTCCCACGCCCCCGAGACCGCCACGAGGACGGCCAGGCTCACCGGTCCGCCTGCGCGGGAGCCGAACCGGGCACGGGGACGAGGGCGACGCTCGCCTGCGCGGCGAGGGCGTCGAGGACGACCGGCAGCTGGGCCGGGTCGAGGAGGACCTCGACGCCCGTCGTCGACGTCGCCGACAGCCCGCCGCCGTCGTCGGTGACCGCGCGCACGTCGGCCCGCTCGACGAGGCGCTCCGCGGGACGCCGTGACCCGTCGCGGGCGGCGGGGTCGGCGCGGGAGACCCAGACGTCGACGAGCGCGCCTGCCCGCAGCCCCTCGGGGAGCGGACCGCTGACCGGGACGACGACCGGGCGGCGCGCGAGGTCCGTCGCCGCCCCGGCGGCCGAGGCCGGGACGAGCTCGCCGGCGCCGACGGCCCGGGTGGCGACCAGCCCCTCGGGCGGCGGAGCGTCCGCGGGCAGGTAGCCCTCGACCGAGGGCAGGCGCACCCGCACCGCCGTCAGCGTGTCGCCCGTCAGCGGCGTCCCCACCGCGAGGGTGCTGCGGGCCGCCCACACGGGCGTCGTGTCGTCGGCGGCGGCGACGAGGCGGGCGCCGAGCGCGACCGAGACGAGGACGAGCAGCAGCCCGACGAGCAGCCGCGGGTCACGCCACGAGGGACGTCGGAGCCGCGCGGCCGGCAGGGCCGGCAGCCGGGAGGTCGTGATCGACACGGCAGGCATCGTGGCAGAGCGAGGGGACCGGCGGAAGGCGGGCGGCGGGGCCTGTGGACAACCGCGACGGCGTGCCGCGGGGTCGTGCCAGACTGCAGTCGTGCCGCCGCGCTTCCTCGTCGTCAGCGACGTCGCGGAGATCCTCAACGTCTCCGCGCGCCAGGTGCTCGGGCTGCTCAACAGCGGTGAGCTGCCCGCGATCCGGGTCGGCGGGCGCGGCCAGTGGCGCATCGAGGCGTCCGAGCTCGAGAAGTACATCCAGCGCCAGTACGAGGCCACGCGCGAGAGCGTCGCCCAGCGGGTGCAGGACGGCGCCCGGGAGGACCGCGCGCAGGCCTGACCGGCCCGGCCGGGATCAGACCTCGAGGACGAGCACCGCGCGCAGCGCCGCGAGCGGGACGACCCGCACCCCGACCACCGCGCTCGCGCGGCGCGGCACGTCGGGGTCGTGGACGGCGAGCTCGAGATGGTCGGCCAGGACGGCGTCGAGGGTGCCCGTGGCGTCCGGCGCCTGGTCGAGGAGCAGCCGGACGGGCACGCGACGGCGCACCAGGGCGCGCAGGACGGCGGTCAGGCCGAGCGGGCGCACGCGCCCGGGTGCGGGCCCGGCCGCCCGGTGGCCGAGCCCGACGAGGCCGCGCACGGCCGCGAGCGGCACCACGGCGTCCGGTCCGTCGTCGACGAGGAGCAGCCAGTCCGGTCCGGCGTCGGCGACCCGTCCGGTGCGGCGCAGCCCACCGGCGAGCTCGACGACGATCGGGTCCCGGTGCGCCGCAACGCGTTCCGCGAGGGTCACCCGCGCCCGCTCGGCGCGCGCGAGCTCGGCGACGTCGGCCTCCCACGTCGCCCGGCCGACCGCCTCGAGCTGCGCCTCGAGGTCGGCGAAGAGGTCGTCCCAGCGCACGCCGTCACTGTAGGCGGCCGGCCCGTGGGGCGGCGCTCTGTCCACAGGCCCCGCCCGACCGCTGGACAGCCGTGATCGACATCCGGTAGACCTCTCCGTCATCGAACGACGCCGAGCGACATCAAACGACATGACGGCGTGATTAGTCCGATTCTGGAGGACGCATGAGGCCGACCGCCGGACCCCTGGCCCGCACGATGCGGGCCGTGGCCCTC
>JBQGCR010000808.1:0-14616 GCA_052038585.1 Kineosporiaceae bacterium | reverse complement strand
CCCCGGCGCCCGTCGCGGGGGGGGTGTGGCGGTCGCCGAGCCCGAGGGAGCCGAGGAGCGGCTTGACGCGGCGCGGCTGGACGCGGTCCCCGGGGACGGGGACGACGCCGAGCGCGGAGTCGAGCTGCACCGGCCCGCCCTGGAAGAGCCGGCCCGGGGCGGTGACGTAGGGCTGCCAGGCCGGCAGGACGGCGGAGACGTCGACCTCGAGCGGGCGGTTGACGACGAGCCCGAGCGCCCCGGAGTCGTTGTGGTCGAGGAGCAGGACGACCGTGCGCCGGAAGGTGGCCTCCTCCAGCCGCGGTGTCGCGACGAGGAGCTGCCCCACGAGCCCGGTCATGCGTCCATTCTGGCCCGTGCCCTGCGGCCGGCGAGCGACGCCCCCACGAGGACGCCGACGGCGTCGGCGAGGGCGTCGAGCGGGTCGCCACTGCGGTACGGCAGCACGAGGTGCTGGAGGACCTCGGAGACGACGGCGTGGGCGAGCAGGACCGCGACGACGCCGCGCACCGGCAGGCCGGCCCGGACCCCGGTGAGGGCGACGAGCCCGAACACCGCGGCGTGGACGAGCTTGTCGAGGGGCAGGCCCGACGGCACGCCGGGCGCGGTCGGCCAGTAGAGCACGACGAGCTGCAGGACGACGGCGGCCGCGAGGGCCCACCGCCAGGCGCGGGTCACGGGCTGCGGGTCACGACCCGGCGTAGAAGGGGACGGCACCGTCGACCGCGAGGGCCACCGGACCCGGCTGCGGGGCGACGCCCTGCACACGCGCGTCGAGGGAGAAGGTGCCGCCGGGCACGTCGACCCGCAGCCGCACCGTGCTGTCGTGCCCGTGGAAGACCGACCCGACGACGTGCGCGGCCGGTCCCCCGCTGCCGGCCGGGCGCAGCAGGATCTGCTCCGGGCGGACGACGACGCGCCCGCTCGCGCCGTCCGGCGCCGTCCCGAGGACGGGCAGGTCGCCGAGGACGGTGCGCACGCGCCCCGCCGCCGCGGGACCGGCGGCGAGGACGGCGGCCTCCCCGACGAACGTCGCGACGGCGGCGTCGCTCGGGGCGCGGTAGACCTCCTGCGGGGCGCCGGCCTGGACGACGACGCCCTCGCGGAGCACCGCGACGAGGTCGGCGACCGACAGCGCCTCCTCCTGGTCGTGCGTGACGAGGACGGCGGTCGCGCCGCTGGCCCGCAGCACCTGGACGACGTCCTCGCGCAGCGCGGCCCGCAGCCCGGCGTCGAGCGCGCCGAACGGCTCGTCGAGCAGGACGATCTCCGGCCGCGGGGCGAGCGCCCGGGCGAGCGCGACGCGCTGCTGCTGCCCGCCGGACAGCTGGGACGGCATCCGGCGGCCGAGACCGGCCAGGCCGACGAGGTCGAGCATCTCCTCGACCCGGACGGCGCGCTCGCGACGACCGGTGCGGCGCACCCCGAACGCGACGTTCGCCGCGACGTCGAGGTGCGGGAAGAGCGCCCCCTCCTGCGGGACGAGGCCGACGCGGCGCCGCTCGGCGGGCACGAAGGTCGTGCCGTCGACGACGGTGCGCCCGGAGAGCCGGACCGTCCCGGCGGACGGGCGCTCGAAACCGGCGACGGCGCGCAGCAGCGTCGTCTTGCCGCACCCGGACGGGCCGAGCACGGCGGCGACGGAACCGGCGGGGACGACGAGGTCGACGCCCGCGAGGACGTCCTTCTCGCCGTACCCGAGCCGCAGCCCGGACACCTCGAGGGTGCTCACGCGTCCACCTCCCACGCCGTCGTCAGGCCTCACAAGGTAAGGCAAGCCTAACGCCCGGCGCCGCATGACCCGGGTCACAGGTCCCGCCCCGCGGGACGCGACCTGTGCGGGGGGCCGCGGGCTCAGCCCTCGTGACCGAGGATGTCGTGCTCCGGCCCGCCCTGCTGGTGGCTCACCGTCGATCGGGCGAAGCCCTCGCGCCGGGCGGCGCGCTCGACGGCGGCCGCGACGACCGTCGTCACGTCGGGGTGGAAGACGCTCGGGACGATGTAGGCGGCGTTGCGCTCGTCGTCGCGCACGACGTCCGCCAGCGCGTACGCGGCGGCGAGCAGCATGCCCGTGCTGATCGTGCGCGACTGCGCGTCGAGCAGCCCGCGGAAGACGCCGGGGAAGGCCAGGACGTTGTTGATCTGGTTGGCGAAGTCGCTGCGGCCCGTCGCGACGACGGCGGCGTGCGGGGACGCCTCGACGGGGTCGACCTCCGGGGTGGGGTTCGCCAGCGCGAAGACGATCGCGTCGTCCGCCATCGTCGCGATGTCCTCCCCGCGCAGGATGTTCCCGGCCGAGAGCCCGACGAGGACGTCGGCGCCGGCGAGCGCCTCGCGCAGCGTGCCGGTCAGGCCGCGCGGGTTCGTGTGCTCGGCCGTCCACTCCAGGCTCGGCGGCAGGCCGCGCCGGTCGCGGTAGACGACGCCGTCGACGTCGCAGACGACGACGTCCTTGGCCCCCGCCTCGAGGAGCAGCTTGAGGACGGCGGTGCCGGCCGCGCCCGCGCCGGACATGACGAGGCGCACCGACCCGATGTCCTTGCCGACGACCTTGAGCGCGTTCGTCAGCGCCGCGAGGACGACGATCGCCGTCCCGTGCTGGTCGTCGTGGAAGACGGGGATGTCCAGGCTCGCCCGCAGCCGCGCCTCGACGTCGAAGCAGCGCGGCGCCGCGATGTCCTCGAGGTTGATCCCGGCGAACACCGGCGCGAGGTGGGTGATCGTCGTGATGAGCTCCTCGGTGTCCTGGGTGTCCAGGCAGATCGGGAACGCGTCGATGTCGGCGAACCGCTTGAACAGCGCGGCCTTGCCCTCCATGACCGGCAGCGCCGCGAGCGGGCCGAGGTTGCCCAGGCCGAGGACGGCCGAGCCGTCGGTGACGACGGCGACCGTGTTGCGCTTGATCGTCAGCCGGCGCGCGTCCTCGGGGTTGGCCGCGATCGCCTCGCAGATCCGCCCGACGCCCGGGGTGTAGACGAGGGAGAGGTCGTCGCGGTTGCGGATCGGCACCTTGGACTCGACCGACAGCTTGCCGCCGAGGTGGACGAGGAAGGTCCGGTCGCTCACCTTGCCGATGTCGACGCCCGGCATCGCCCGCAGCGCCTCGACGAGCTCGGCGGAGTGGTCGCTGTCCCGCGCCGCGCACGTGAGGTCGACGCGCACCCGGTCCGCGCCCGAGGCGGTGACGTCGAGCGCCGTGACGAGGCCGCCGAGGGTCTCGACGGTGTGCGTCAGCTCCGAGACGGCGGTGGCCCGGGCGGGCAGCTCGAGGCGGATGGTGATCGAGTAGGACACGCTGGCGGACGGCATGGAGGTCATCCTCCCCGATCGGGGCCCGCGTCACACAGCCGTACCGGGACGAACAGTACGACCGAAAGTCAGGCCCCCGGCGTCGGCGCGACCGCGACGTCGAGCTCGGCCGGCATCCCGTCGATGAACCCCTGGTACTCGTCGCAGCCCATGTCCCGCAGGATCTCGAGCTGGTCGGCCCGCTCGACCCCCTCGGCGACGACGATGAGGCCCATGCCGTGCCCGAGGTTGAGGACGGCGGAGACGACCGCGCACGCGTCGGGGTCGGTCGCGAGGTCGGCGACGAACGAGCGGTCGATCTTGAGGATGTCGACCGGCAGGGTGCGCAGGTACGACATCGAGGACCAGCCGGTCCCGAAGTCGTCGAGCGCGATCGTCGTCCCGAGGTTGCGCAGGTCGGCGAGCACGGTGCGGGCGGCGTCCGGGTCGTCGACGAGCGCCCCCTCGGTGATCTCGAGGGTGACCCGCCACGGCTCGAGCCCGGACGCCGCGAGCGCCCGGTCGACGGTCTCGACGAACCGCGGCGTCGTGAGCTGGCGGGGCGAGACGTTGACCGCCACGGAGAGCCGGCGGTCGGGCAGCTCCGCGACCTGGGCGAGCGCGCGGCGCAGCGCCCAGCCGCCGACGTGGACGATGCGGCCCGTCCGCTCGGCGATCGGCACGAAGTCGCCCGGCGACACGGCACCGAGGGCCGGGTGCCGCCAGCGCAGGAGGGCCTCGACGCCGCTGACCTGACGGGTGCCGCACTGCCGCCGGCTCTGGTAGACGAGGGTGAACTCGGCGTCCATCGACGCGCGGCGCAGCGCCGACGCGAGCTCCAGGCGCGAGGCGATGTTGGTCCGCAGGCTCGTGTCGTAGATCTCGTAGCGGCCGCGGCCGCGCTCCTTCGCGTGGTACATCGCGGTGTCGGCGTCGCGCAGGAGCGTCCCGACCGGGTCCGGCACGTCCGGCGGCCGGTCGACGACGGTGATCCCGATGCTCGCGCCGGGCGCGACCTCGGCGTCGCCGACGACGATCGGCTCGCCGAGCACCTCGATGAGCCGGTCCGCCATGGCGACGGCGCGCGAGGCCTCGGGCACGGGCAGGACGATGACGAACTCGTCGCCGCCGAACCGGGCGACGACGTCGGCGGAGCGGCAGCGCTGGCGCAGCCGGCGGGCGACGGCGACGAGCACCTGGTCGCCCACCGCGTGGCCGAGCCCGTCGTTGATGTCCTTGAAGCCGTCGAGGTCGATGAAGAGGACGGCGAGCATCCGGTCCCCGTCGAGGCGGCGCAGCGACGCCTCGAGCCGGGTCATGAGCGCGGCCCGGTTCGGCAGGCCCGTGAGGTCGTCGTGCAGCGCCCGGTGGGTCAGCTCGTCCTCGAGGCGGCGGCGCCACGAGACGTCGGACTGGACGACGAGCGCGCCGCCGTCCTCGCCCTGGAGCCGGACGACCTCGACGGCGGTGGCCCGTTCGCCGCCCATCTCGACGCAGCGGCACTCCAGGCGGGCGACGGCCCGGCGGCCAGTGAGGACGTCGTCCACCTCGTCGGCGAAGGCCGCGGCGGCGCCCTCGTCCGGGGTCCCCGCCGTGCCGCCGCGCAGGTGCCGGGTCCAGCTCTCCCCCGGCGGCACCGGGCCGCAGACGCAGACGTCCCGCTCGCCGGCCGTCGTCCGCCAGCGGGCGTTCGCCGTGACGACGGCGCCCCGGGCGTCGAGCACGGCCGCCGGGGAGTCGAGGGCGTCCATGAGGTCCTCGGTGAACCGCGTCTGGCGCCGCTCGCGGTCCTGCGCCGCGAGCACCTCGGACAGGTCCCGCATGACGGAGAAGAAGCCGAGGTAGTCCCCCTCGCGCGAGCGGCGGGCGCTCGCGAGGGCCTCGACCTCGACGCTGCGGCCGGTGGCCGAGCGCTGGGCGATCCGACCCCGCCACGAGCCCTCGGCGCGCAGCGCCTCGAGGACCGTCCCGAGGTCGCCCTGGGCGAAGACCATGTGCGGCACAACGTCGACGAGCGGCCGGCCGACGGCCTGCCCGGCGGGCACGCCGTAGAGGGTCTCGCACGCCTGGTTCCACGTGTCGACGACGCCGTGCGCGTCGACGGCGACGATGGCGTCGCTCACCGACTCCAGGACGGTCGAGCGCTCGCGGACGGACTCCAGGGCGGCCGCGGTGTCCGCGGCCATCCCGGCGCGGCGGGCGACGATCCGCAGGAAGCTCACGTCCTCCTCGCCGAATGGCGCGTGGGCGGGCCCGCGGACCGCGGCGGCGACCCCGACGACGGACCCGGTGCCGCGCATCGGGACGACGGCGAGCGAGGCGACCTCGTCCCGGGCGAGCAGGTCGGCCAGCGCCGGCGGAAGCCCGGTGCGGTCGGTGTCCGCGGTGACCTTGGGGACGTGGACGACGCGGCCGGGCCGCACGGCGAGCCGCAGCGGGGCGTCCGGCGGCAGCGCCGCGAGGTCGACGTCGAGGGCGCCCGCGGCGCGCAGCGCCTCCACCTCGGCGGCGAGCGCCGGGTCGGCGTGGTCGGTCCGGACGGCGACGAGGCGGCGGTCCAGGGCGTCGACGGTCCAGACGACGACGCCGTCCGCCGGCAGCTCGCGGGCGGTGTCGACGACGGCCGTCGCCACCTCGGGACCGCCCGAGGCGCTCGCCTCGAGGCGGTTGCCGAGCCTCACGAGGCCGGCGAGCCGGGCCCCCTCCGACACCATGGGCACAGCGTACGCAGATGAGCGCACCGCGTGACGTGAGGCGTCCCAGCGCCGCCCGAAAGGGCGATGCCCGCGCCGGCCGGTGAGCCGGCCGGGGCCGCGCGGGTCAGAGCTTCTCCTTGGTCCTCTCCCCGGCGAGGAGCGTCTCGAACTCCTCAGGGTGCGCCGCCGCGAGGGCCTCGAGGGCCCGCAGCCGGGCGCGGCGGACGCGGACCTCGCGGTCGCCCCGGCCGGGGGTCCCGGCCGCGAGGATCGGGCCCTCCGGGTCCGGCCGCGGGACGGCGGCGGCGGGGACCGCGGCGCGGGTCACGCGGACGGCGGAGGCCCGGGCCGGCTTGGGGGCCGCCGCCCGCTCGGCCTTGGCGGTGCACTCGGCGCAGACGGTCGAGCCCTCGACGAAGTCCTCCGCCGGGCGGATCTTCCTGCACGTCTCGCAGCGCTGCCACGACGATGCCACGGCGGGAGCTCCTCACGGGGGACGGACTGACCTCCCCCATTCCTACCCTGCGCCGCCGCGGCGATCCCCCGCGGGGTCCGGTGTCGGCGGGGTGGCGTCAGGCGGGGACGCGCTCGTCGAGGACGACGTCGGCGGCCGGCAGCACCCCGGACCAGCCGCAGGCGCAGCGCAGCGCCACGCCGGCGTCACCGGCGCCGCGGCCGGGGAGCAGGTCCAGCTCGTGGCCGAAGCTGTCCTGGTGGGAGTGGACGACGCTGCGGGCGTAGGGGCTCGCCGTTCGGGCGAGGACGACGAACGCCATGGCGGACCTGCTTCCTTCTGCGGCACGAGCCCGGTCTCGGTGGTGCCGCGCCCCGCGGCTGCGGGGCCGGGCGGGGGGCGGCACGCTGGTCCTTCCATCGGCCGTCCGGGGGCACGGCTTGACCCGGACGGGCGAACCTTCCCCCGGCCGCGGTGCGGTGCGAGGCTGGCGCCATGACGACCGGCCCGCACCGCCCGCACCTCGACATCGACGCCGTGATGGACCTGTCCGACATCATCGCCTCGCTGCGCGACCTGTCCGACGAGGAGCTCGACCTGCGCGGCCTCGCCGTGGACGGCACGTGGGACGAGGTCGACGACCCCGTCCTGCTCGGCCCGGACGGCACGCCGGTCGACACGTGGAAGGAGGGCTACCCGTACGACGAGCGGCTCTCCCGCCGGGACTACGAGCTGACCAAGCGCCTGCTCCAGATCGAGCTGCTCAAGCTGCAGAGCCACGTCAAGGAGGCGGGGCTGCGCCTGTGCCTGCTCTTCGAGGGCCGCGACGCCGCCGGCAAGGGCGGCACGATCAAGCGCTTCATGGAGCACCTCAACCCGCGCGGCGCGCAGGTCGTCGCGCTGACGAGGCCGACGGCCCGCGAGGAGGGCCAGTGGTACTTCCAGCGCTACGTCGAGCACCTGCCGAGCGCCGGCGAGATCGTCCTGTTCGACCGCTCCTGGTACAACCGCGCCGGCGTCGAGCGGGTCATGGGCTTCTGCTCCGACGAGGAGTACGCCGAGTTCATGCGCCAGGCGCCGCGGTTCGAGGACCTCCTCGTGCGCAGCGGGATCGTCCTGGTCAAGTTCTGGTTCTCCGTCTCCCGCCGCGAGCAGGTCACGCGGTTCACGATCCGCCGGATCGACCCGGTGCGGCAGTGGAAGCTCTCGCCGATGGACCTCGCGAGCCTGGACAAGTGGGAGGACTACTCCGAGGCCAAGGAGGCGATGTTCTTCTACACCCACACCGACTTCGCGCCGTGGACCGTCGTGCGCTCCAACGACAAGAAGCGCGGCCGGGTCGAGGCGATGCGCTGGGTGCTCTCGCTCGTCGACTACCCGGAGAAGGACCACGAGGTCGTCGGCACGCCGGACCCGCTCATCGTCGGCCCGCCGTCGGACATCTACGAGGACGAGGAGCTCACGGGCAAGACCTACCCGCCGCTGTAGCGCGGCCCGCGCGCCGGGACGGGCGCCCGGTCAGGACGAGCTGAGTACGGCTCTTCACACTGACGGATGCGGGGCCAATAGGTGTCACAGGTCGTCGCCGCGCGAGGCGCGGGACGCCCTTATCGACAACCGCAGACACGACGGCATGAGCAGCGGCCGGACCCCGAGCCTGGCATTCGGCTCGGACCCGGCTGGAGGCCTGCCGTGCAGGGCAGTGCTCTGGTTGACTTCCACCGTGACGGACTGGGGGTCGTTGACCCATGCCTACGGGTCGGCGGAGGACGTCCCGGACCTGCTCGCCGCAGCGGCGGCCGACGCGGACGACCGGGCGGTCTGGGACGACCTGTGGTCACGGCTGTGCCACCAGGGCACCGTCTACGACGCCAGCTTCGCGGCGCTGCCGGCCCTGACCTCCCTTACTGTGCAGCGGCGTCCCGCCGGCTACGTCGAGCCGCTTCACCTGGCGGCGACCGTCGTCGCCTCGCACGACGACCCTGAGATCGTCGACGCCGTCCGTCGGAAGTACGCCGGCGAGCTCGCGATCCTCCGCGACCACGCGGAGGCGAACCTGGCCCTGGCCACCGGTTCGGCCGACTTCATCTACGGGCTGCAGGCGTTGATGGCCTTCGAAGGAACCAGCCCGTGGAACCGCGAGCTGGAAGCCCTGTCCGACGAGGAGCTGACAGTGGACTGCCCGTCCTGCAGCGAGAGTCTCACGATCTGCTTCGAGTCGCTCCCGGCCACGATCACAGCGCCGGACGACGGTTCCCCCGCGACCGCCGTCGCTCCCGCCATCCCCGGCGAGCTGCGTGGCTCGACCGCTCGACTGCACGCGCTTGCCCTCCGACACGGTCGCGTCGCGGTGTCCGAGGCGATGCTCTCTCTATTCGGCACGGCCCGGTGCCCCGGCTGCGATGTCGGTTTCGACCTACCGACCGCACTCTCCGGCTAACTCATTGAGCGATGCCGCCGATCGGTGCATGTGGATTGGCCCCACGACCATCAGTCTGAGATGCCGAACTCAGGACGAGCGGACCTCGGCCTCGAGCCGGCTCGTCTGCGCCAGCGCCGTGAGGTAGGCGTTGGCGACGTGCCGCGGGTGCCAGCCGCTCGCGGCCGCGGCGGCGAGGTCGCCGTCCTCGTAGGCGTCGACGGCGTCGAGGACGCTGCGCAGCGGGGACGCGGTCCCGGACAGCGCCGCCCCGAGCGCGGGGTCGAGCACCGGCATGAGCGCGGGCAGCTCGTGCGGGTCGAGCCCGAGGCTGCGCCGCAGGCCGTCGAGCAGCCCGAGGGTGAACGCCTCGTCGGGCGAGACGCCCCGGGCGCCGACCTCGCGGGCGAGCTCCTCGCAGGCGTGCGCCCGCACGAGCGCGTCGGCCAGGCCCGGCCCGGCGCCCTGCCGGTCGGCGAGGGCGAGGAGCACGACCCACGACCGGAGCCGGGCGAGGCCGACGAGGACGACGGCGTCCTTGACCGACCGGACCGACCGCGAGCGTCCCGCCGACGCCGAGTTGGCGATCTTCAGCAGCCGGAAGGTCAGCGCGGCGTCCGTGCGCAGCAGCGTCTCGAGGTCGTCCGCGGTCGTCTCCGGGTCCGACAGCAGCACGAGCATCCGCAGCAGCAGGGCGTGGCCGGGGGTGAGCGTCTGCGCGCTGAGCGTCTCGGGGCGGCCGAGGTGGTAGCCCTGGAAGAGCTCGAACCCGGCGTCGGCGCACCGGCGCAGGACGTCCTCGTCCTCGACCCGCTCGGCGAGCAGGGTGGCGCCGTGCGCGCGGGCGCGCTCGGCGGTCGCGGTGACGACGTCCCACGGCTCGCCGAGCACGTCGACCTTGACGATGGAGGCGAGCTCGAGGAGCTCGTCGGTGCCCGGCCGGTAGACGAAGTCGTCGAGGGCGAGCCGGTAGCCCTCGGCGACGAGGCCCCGGCAGCCGGTCAGCAGCTCGGGGCCGACCCGGACGGTCTCGAGCACCTCGAGCACCGCGGTCTGCGGCGGGAACGGCACGGGCAGGCGGCCGACGAGGAACGCCTCGGTGAGGTTGACGAAGCCGGGCCGCCCCGACAGCAGCTCCGCGAGGTCGAAGGCGGAGAACGCGGCGAGGATCGTCGCCGTCGTCGCCTCGTCGCCCTCGGCCTGCGACACCGTGCCGGAGGAGGCGTCCCGCTGCGACGTCGAGGCGCCCGCCGCCGGCCGGAAGAGCAGCTCGTAGGCGTGCAGGCGCCGCCGCGCGTCGTAGATCGGCTGCCGCCCGATGTGCACGGCGGCTCCCGACCCGACAGCGGCCGCGGGCACGGCGGACGGCATGGGCGGTTCCTTCCTGGCTGAGGACCTCACCCTCACGTTCGGCCGCCCGGCCCCCCGGGTTGAGCCGCGTCCCGGGTGATCGCGGTGAGCCGCTCGCCGATCCCCGCCGGGGTCGTCGGCCGGCCGAGGTGCCAGCCCTGCGCGCGGTGGCAGCCGAGCGAGCGCAGGACGTCGAGCTGCGCCTGGGACTCCACGCCCTCGGCCACGGCGGTGAGGTCGAGCGTCTCGGCGAGCCCGGTGACGGCCTGGACGATGGCCCGGTCCGCGCCGCCGCCCTCGACGCCCTCGACGAACGCACGGTCGATCTTCACCGTCGTCACCGGGAAGCGGGTCAGGTACGTCAGGGACGAGTAGCCGGTGCCGAAGTCGTCGATCGCGAGCCCGCAGCCGAGGTCGGTCGCGCGCCGCAGGTCGGCGAGGACGGCCTCGCCCGCGTCGACGAGGACCCGCTCGGTGATCTCGAGGACGACGTCGCCGGGCTCGACGCCGGCGGCCGACGTCGCGGCGACGACGTGGTCGCTGACGACGAGGTGGCGCGCCTGGCGGCCCGACACGTTGACCGAGACCTGCATCCGCGGGTCGAGGCGCTGCCAGCCGGCGAGCGCGCGGCAGGCCTCCTCCAGCACCCAGCGGCCGATCGGCACGATGAGGTTGCTGTCCTCGGCGACGTCGATGAACGCCGCCGGCATGAGCAGGCCCTCGGTGGGGTGCTCGATCCGCAGCAGCGCCTCGGCCCCGACGAGCCGGCCCTCGTCGAGGTCGACGATCGGCTGGTAGACCAGCCGGAGCCAGCCCTCCTCGAGGGCGGTGCCGAGGTTCTCCTCGACGGCGATCCGTTCGAGCGCCCGCCGGTGCAACGCCTCGTCGTAGAGCTCCCACGGCCGGCTGCCGTGCCGCTTGGCCTGGTACATCGCCTGGTCGGCCTGGCGCAGCAGGTCCTCCGGACCGGTGTGCGGGTCCGCCGTCGTCGCGACGCCGACGCTCGGCGGCACGTTGACCGTGCGGCCGGCGACGGCGACGGGCGCGCCGATCGCGGCGTGCAGGCGCTCGGCGATCCGGGTTGCGGCGAAGGGGTCCTCGACCCGGGCGACGACGACGAACTCGTCGCCCGCGAGGCGCGCGGCGGTGTCCGCGGGCCGCAGGCAGCCCGAGATCCGCCGGCTCACCTCGACGAGGACGTCGTCGCCCACCTCGTGGCCGAGGGTGTCGTTGACGTCCTTGAACCGGTCGAGGTCGAGGAAGAGCAGGGCGAGGGTGCCCGGCTCGCGGGTGAGCCGGGAGAGCTCGGCGCCGAGGTGGTCCATGAGCAGCGCGCGGTTCGCCAGGCCGGTCAGCGGGTCGTGCAGCGCGCGGCGGGACAGCTCCTCCTGCGCCTCCCGGCGCTCGGTGACGTCCTCGACGTGGGCGATGACGTAGGCGGGGGCGCCGTCGACGTGCACCGCGGCCATCGTGCGGCGCACCCAGACGAGCTCGCCGTCGCCGCGCACGACCCGCTTCTCCCGCTGGTAGCGCTCGGTGGACCCGGCGCGCAGGGCCGCGAGGTCCTCCAGGTCGCGCGGCACGTCGTCGGGGTGGGTGATCTCCGGGATGCTCGACCCGAGGAGCGCCTCGCGCGGCAGGCCGGTGAGCTCGACCATCGCGTCGTTGACCATGACGTAGCGGCCGTCGTCCGGCCCGCCGAGGGCCGTCACGGTCATGGCGACCGGCGCCTCGTCGAAGGCGAGCCGGAAGCGCTGCTCGACGGCCGACAGGGCCCGGGCTGCGACGACCCGGCTGCTCACGTCCCGCCACGACGCGAGGACCTCCGCCCCGACCCTGACGATGCGGACGTCGACCCAGACCGTGCCGAGGGTGCCGTCCGCGGCGGGGTAGCCGGTGAGCTCGACCTCGTCGAGGACGACCGGCTCGCCGGTGCGCAGGACGCGCTCCCAGATCCGGAAGCCCCCCTCGCCGCCCGCCGGGTGCGGCGCGGACCGCACGCGCTGCCCGACCGGCAGGGCCCCGGGGATGTGGCTGTTGTGGTAGTCGACCTCGAAGTCGACGACGGCGCCGGCGTCGTCCCGGACGGCCCGGGTGAGGATGACGGGGTCGAGCAGGCCGCCCAGCGCGGCGCGGAACCGCTCCTCGCTCTCGGCGAGGGCGCGTTCGGCGAGCGAGCGGTCCGTGACGTCGCGCCACGTGATGAGCAGGTCCCCGCCGCCCTGCCGCACGGCGCGCAGGTCGACGTAGCGGGGGTCGGTCGAGCCCGCCGCGGGCGGCACCTCGAGCGCGTCGTGGGCGACGGGGCGGCCGGTGACGAGCAGCGTCGTCAGCTCCGTCGTGAGCACCCGGCCGAGGGCGCCGGAGGTCCGGGGGAGCGGCTCCCCGGGGCGCAGGCCCCAGGCCTGGGCCGCCGCGTTGACGTAGTGGACGACGTACTCGGTGGCGCCGCGGGCCGGGGCGGGCACGGCGTGGACGAGGACGACGGCGTCGATGAGCTCGTCGAGCGCCGTCGCGACCCGCCGGGTGCCCTCCTCGCGCTCGGCCCGGACGGCGTCGGCGAGCTGGCGCTGGCGCAGCCGGGTGGCGAGCCGCTCGGCGACCCGGGTGAGCGCCCCGAGCACGGTGTCCGGGTCGGCCGCCGTCCCGAGGAGCGTGCCGGAGCGGTCGGCGACGCAGAGCGCGCCGACCTGCTCCCCCTGCACGGCGAGCGGCAGGCCGACGGTGGCGGGCGGCCCGGCGGCGAGCTCGGCGCGTCCGGTGACGTCGGCCCGGGCGGCGACGGGCCCGAGGTCGAGGTCCTGGTCGCCCGCCGAGGAGGCGAGCCACAGCGCCCCGGTCGCCGGGTCGCGGACGTACACCCGGCACGCGTCGACGCCGAGGAGGTCGACGACCCGGGTCGCGAGCACGTCGACCTGCGCGTCGACGGACAGCGACCCGCCGACGGCGGCCGTGAGCCGTTCGAGCCGGTCCAGGGCGCTGCCCCGGCGGACGAGCTCGCTGCGCAGGCCGCGCAGCGCCGCGGAGCGCTCGGCGACGAGGACGGCGACCCACCAGGCGGTGATGACGGCGAGCAGGCAGTAGAGCTGGCCCGCGAAGAGCTGCTCGTACGGCCCGTCGGCGACGACGAACGGGCCGGGGCCCGCGATCGTCGACACGAGGGTGGCGACGACGAGCACGGGGGCGAGCACCGTCGCGGCGGCCGAGCCGTGCCGGAGCACCGCGACGAGGAGCACGGTGAGCGGGACGTAGGGCAGCACCCCGGTCGTCCCCTCGGCGAGGACGGCGAGCCAGAGGGTGGCGCCGAGCGCCGCGGCCCACAGCGCGAGCTCTCCGACGAGCCGCGGCGCCACGCGCACCGCACCGCGGGCCACCCGCCCCGCGGCGAGCAGGAGCGGGGCGACGACCGCCGTCCCGAGCACGCGGGAGGTGATCCGGGCGACGAGCACGGTGGACACCGTGAGCGCCGACGGGCCACCGGTGAGCAGACGCCACTCCCCGGACGCGACGAGTCCGACGATCGTGACACCGGCCGCGGTCAGCGCCGCGAGGAGGACCGCCAGCGTGAACCGGAGGACCCACTCACGGCTGTCGCTCCCGTCCCGCCCGGAGAGCCCACCGGCCCGCACTACGAGGAGCAGGACCACGCCGCCCGCCACGTTCCCGACCGCGGCCGACACCGACGACGTCGCCGAGACACCGTCCGCCAGGAGGGCCACGACGGTGGCGACGCCGAAGCCCGGCAGGAGCGCCGCAGCGCGTCGCCACGAGGCGTGCACGAGCACCGCCGCCGCGACACCGGCGTGCAGGGAGACCGCCTGGACCGGTTCGGGCCCGAGCCGCAGCCCGTTGGACGCCCACGCGGCGAGGAGGTAGGCGAGCCAGGCGAGGACGACGTCCCGCGCCGCCGTCCGTCCGGCGACCCCGACCGGAGCGCTCCCCCGCCGCGTCGGTGCACCCTCCCCCATCGCCGAGCCGCCCTCCCCCTGCCTGACCAGGCGCGGCGACGATGCCGCTCCGGATCCGGACAATTCCCGTCGGCAACGATGTCACACGGCGGCGGCCGTCCGGGAGGGTGCGAGCCGGCCGGCGGACAGGTCAAGCACGGCGTCGGCGCGGTCGAGGCCCTCGCGCCGGTGGGTCAGGAGCAGGACGGCGCGGCCGGCGGCGGCGTCGAGCAGGTCCGCGACGAGCAGCTCGGCGGTCGCGGGGTCGAGGCCCTCGGTCGGCTCGTCGAGGACGAGGACGTCGGGGTCGGCGAGCAGGGCGCGGGCGAGCAGCAACCGGCGGGGCTCGCCGCCGGACAGCGTCCCGCCGCCCACGCCGAGCCACGTGTCGAGCCCGTCGGGCAGGCCGGCGAGCCAGCCGTCGAGACGCGCCGCGGCGAGCGCGGCGCGCAGGGCGTCGTC
>JBQGCR010000807.1:0-3450 GCA_052038585.1 Kineosporiaceae bacterium | reverse complement strand
CTCGCGGCCGAGGACCGCGAGCACCGCGGCCGCCGGGAAGTCGAGGTCAGCCTCGAGCGGTACGCGCCGCACCCAGCGCACGAGCAGCTCGGCGACGTGGCCGAGCCGCTCCTCGAGCGCCGGCGTCTGCAGCGCTGCCGCTTTTTGCATAAGTCAGTTATATAAGCAGCCTATGCACTTTGTCGAACGGACGACGTGACCACCGGGGCGCAGCCGGTCTACCGTCGGGTGGAGATCGACGGCAGGAGGTGGCGCGTGACCGGAGCCGGCCCGTTGCCCCGGGGCGTCGTCCTCGCCGCGGGCGCCTTCGCCGTCGTCGCCGCGATGGGGACGGGCGTGCTGCCGGGCGGCGCGCTCCTCGACGGCCTCCTCCACGGGGCCTCGCCGGGTCGGGCGGCGGCCGCCGGGACGAGCGCCCCGTACCTCGCGACGCCCGGCCAGCCTTCCGCGGACCTGCACGCCGCGTGCCCGCGGATCGGGGCGCTCGCCGCGTTCGGCACCCAGCAGGTCGTGTGCACGCAGGAGACGACCGACGGCCTCGGCGCCCCGACGTGGGAGTTCGCCGACCCGTTCCTGCGGCTGCCGCGCGCCCCGGTCGGCGGGTCGTGCACCGCCGAGGGGACCTTCGCCCGGGACTTCGCACGTCCCGTCGTCCACCGGTGCACCCCCGGCGACGACGGCGGCCTGCGCTGGCTGCCCGACCCGTCCTGGACGCGGCCGGCGGACTGACCCGCGCGGTCTACGCTGCCCTGCCCGGCGTCGGCTCGACGCCGGTCAGCGCGACGCTGGCCTCCCAGAGCCCGCGGGCGGCCATAGCGTCCCGGGCGGTGCGGCTCGGCGTCTCGAGCACGGGGTGGCCGACGGCGAGGAAGCGCGGGCCGTAGTACTGGCCGCCTGTGACGTCCGGGGCCGTCAGGGCGCGCAGCATGCCGAGGGCGCCCGTGGCCGGGGGCATGGCGAGCGCGCCGGCGAGCATCGAGGAGAGGCGGTTGCTCAGGGAGCGGCCCTCGCTGCCGAGGTCGGTCCGGGACCCGCCGGGGTGCGCCGCCACCGCCGTCGTCGGGGAGCCCGCCGCGCGCAGGCGGCGGTCGAGCTCGGAGGTGAAGTAGAGGTTGGCGAGCTTGCTCGCGAAGTAGGCCTGCCAGCGGTCGTAGCCGCGGCGCGTGAACATGAGGTCGTCGAGGACGATCCCGCGGCTCGCGCGGTGGCCCATGCTCGACATCGAGCCGACCCGCGAGCCGTCCGTCGCCTCGAGCAGCGGCAGCAGGTGCGCGGTGAGCGCGAAGTGCCCGAGGTGGTTGACCCCGAGCTGGGTCTCGAACCCGTCGACCGTCCGAGACTCGTCGACGGCCATGAGCCCGGCGTTGTTGACGAGGAGGTCGAGCCGAGACTCGTTCTCCCGCAGGCGGTCCGCAGCCTTCTTCACGCTGGAGAGGTCGGCGAGGTCGAGCTCGACGACGTCGACGTCGACCCCGGGGACGGCGGCGGTGATGCGGCTCGCCGCGGCGTCCGCCTTCGCCGTCGACCGGCAGGCGAGGACGACACGGGCGCCCGCCCGGGCGAGGCCGAGGGCGATCTGCTCGCCCAGCCCGGCGTTGCCACCGGTGACGACGGCCGTGCGGCCGTGCTGGGGCGGGATGTCGGCGGCGGTCCAGCGAGCCATGGTGCCTCCTTGGGGCGAGGGTTAAGGTGAACCTGGGTTCACAACTATAGTGAACCACAGTTCATCTTGGTGAGGGGGACGATGCGCGCCGACGCCGCTCGCAACAGCCGGCGCATCCTCGACGCCGCGCGCACCCTCGTCGCCGAGCACGGGTCCGACGTGGGCATGGACGAGATCGCCCGGGCCGCGGGCGTGGCCGTCGGCACGCTGTACCGGCGGTACCCGACGAAGGAGGCGCTCGTCGCCGCCGTCGTCGACGACCGGGTGGACCTCTTCGCCCAGGCCGCCGAGGCCGCACGCGAGCAGGTCGAGGCGGGCGAGGAGCGGGGCACGGTGCTCGCCGCCCTCTTCGGAGCCTTCGCCGAGCAGACGGCTGACGACCGGGCGCTCAAGGCGGCCGCCGCCAGCCTGGGCGGCGAGCCGCTCGACGCGTCGGGGGCGCGGTTCCTCGAGCGGCCCGCGGCCGCCCGTGCCGTCGCCGCCACTCTCGCGGTCGCCGACGCCGCCCGCGCCGCCGGTCGGCTGCGCGACGACGTCGGCCTCGAGGACCTCCTCGCCCTGCTGCACGGCGTCCCCGAGGACCCCGCGCGCCGCGAGCGCTGGATCGACGTCGTCCTCACCGGCCTGGGGCTGCGTCCCGCGCGCTGACCGGCCTGCCTCGGCCGGCATCGCGCGCAGCGTCCCGATGCCGGGCGGGGCAGCCGCCCCGACGTGCGAGGTGGCGCCGCCCTGGGACGCGAGGTCGTGCAGGTCAGCGCGACGCAGGCCCAGCTCGACGTCGGCCAGGGGTGCGCGGGTCGCCTCGTGCACGAAGCGACGCCGATGCCCGCTTGATCCAGACGTCGAGTATTGCTAGTATTCGAACAGCAGTTTGAAGACTAGCAGGGAGGCGATGGACATGACGGCGACCGCCGCCGCGCCGCTGCCCACCTTGCCCCCCGCCCTGCGCCTGGTCAGCGAACCTGGTGCCACACCGGCCCTGCCGTGGGCGACCGGGCAGGAGTTCGCGTCCTGGCTCGCCCGGCTCGTACCCGCCGGCGGTGACGCCGCCGCCTACGCCACCCTCCTGGCGGACCTGACCACCCGCGACCTCATCGACGTCTACGAGCACCTGTTCCGCAGCGAGTCCCTCATGCACTGGCTGCTTGGCAAGGTCGCCGCCGAGGTCGTCGACCGCCTCCACGCCCGCCTGCGCGAGGACCCCGACCTGGCCGACAGCCCCCAGTTCAGCGGCGACCCCACCGCCGACCCCGACAACGACAGCAGCGACCGCGACAGCAGCGACAACAGAGACGGCGGCGACGGGCGTCTGGTCGACCACCGACGCCGCACCCAGAGCCTGTCCCGCCACTCAGTCATCGCCGACCTCGCCGCCGCCACCGGCACCAGCACCGACGCCGTCCTGTCCACCGCCCGCTGCGCCGCCACCCTGGCCACCGCCCTGCCCGGCGTCGACGACCTCGCCGCCCGCGGACACCTCGACCGCACCAAGACCTACACCCTCCTCGACGCCGTCGAACGCCTCACCACCCCCGCCCCCACCGCGCACGACGACCCCACCGCGCACGACAAGCCCACCGCGCAGGACGACCCCGACGCCCGGCGCCGCGCCCGCGAGGACGCCGACCGCGCCCACGCCGCCCTCGTCGCCCGCCGCTGGGCCCGCCTGGACGACCTCCTCCAAGGCCACGACAGCGGCGGCCTGGGCGCCATCACCGACCTGGCCACCCGCCAACGCCCCAGCCTGCGACAGATGCTCGCCAACCGCCTGGCCGTCCTGGCCCCCA
>JBQGCR010000806.1:0-6224 GCA_052038585.1 Kineosporiaceae bacterium | reverse complement strand
GAGGAAGACGACCCGGACGAACCGGCTGCCGCGGGCGACGGCGGTCCGCGCGCCGAGGTAGGCCCCGGCGACGTTCGCCGCCCCCATGACGAGGCCGAGCCCCCACAGCGGCGCGCCCTGCGGGACGACGACGACGAGCGCCCCGAGGTTGGTCACCGAGCTGCTTGGCGCGGCTCGCCGGGTGACCCGCTGGACCGGCCGGCCGGACCCCCTCCGGCACCCCGCCGGCCTCCTCCTGACCCGACCGGCCGCTCGGGTGACGACCTCGGCCGGGCGGCCCGCCGGGCCGGTCGCGGTGCTAGATTCCGCCGCGCAGAGCCATGATCGTCCCGACCCGAAGCCCGAAGGAAGGCCATGCCGTCCAGCCTCCGGTACCGCGCCGCCGCGGCCCTGCTGTCTTGCCTGTGCGCCGCGGCCGCCGCGGCACCCGCCGCACAGGCGGCCGGAACTCCCGTCGCGGCCGACGACCGGCCGGCGCCGGTGAGCCTGACGACGCTCGGCACGATGACGTGGGGGTTCTACGACCCGGCGGTCACGACGACGTGGCCGGCCGAGTCGGCGCAGGTGGCCGCCGCGATGCAGCAGGCGGTCGACGACTACAACACCGTGGCCGCGTACTCGACGTTCGTGCCGGTCACCTACAACCCCGGCGTCCCCACCGCGGAGGCGAGCTACGGCGGCTCGATCTCCTTCGGCGGTCTGCGGTCGGCGCGGACGGCGCACCACGAGCTCTCGCACTTCCTCGGGATGCAGCCCTGGGTGGACGGCGGCCGGGCCCGGTGGAGCACGCTGTGCGAGAACGGCTGGGCGGACACGACGGCGCTGCGGCGAATGCGGCTGTTCAAGGGCCCCACCGCCGGGATCGGCTGCAGCAACGACAGCGGCCACTTCTGGGACTACGGCCTGAACTTCGACGGCGAGTGGAACTGGCTGTCGAAGGGTCGCAACATCGCCATGGTCGGGGCGATGCGCGCCGACCTGGGGCTGTCGGACGGCTCCACCCCGGCGCCGCGCCGCTACCGGCTGACCAACCGGCTCACCGGCCGGCTCGCCGCCGACCCGCGGGGCGTCGAGGGCGCCGCGGCGGTGTCCGCGCCGTCGACCGTCGCGACGACGCAGCAGTGGGTCCTCTCCTTCGCCGACGGCTTCGTCCGGGTCAAGAACCTGGCCAGCGGCCGGTTCCTCGACGGGTCCGGCCGCGCCGCGACGCTCGTGAGGGTCGGGGCGGCCCGGACGACGTGGGAGATGCTGCCGACGACGCAGGGCTGGTTCCAGCTGCGCAACCGGGCGAGCAACCGGTGCCTCGCCAACCCGGTGCCGGATACCCGGCTCCTCGTCGTCCCCTGCGGGACGAGCCCCGAGTCCCCGCCGGCCGCGGCGCAGTGGCACTTGGCCCGGGTCCCGGTCGTGGCGCGCGGCGGCGCGCTCGTCGCGGCCGAGTCCGGGCACTGACCCGATCTCGTCGGCACCGGCAACGCCCGCCCGGCGGGCGGCCCGGTCAGCCGGCGCGCAGGCCCGCGTCGCCCAGCACGTCCCAGCCGAGCCGGACGACGAGTGCGCCGACCACGACGAGGAAGACGACCCGGACGAACCGGCTGCCGCGGGCGACGGCGGTCCGCGCGCCGAGGTAGGCCCCGGCGACGTTCGCCGCCCCCATGACGAGGCCGAGCCCCCACAGCGGCGCGCCCTGCGGGACGAAGACGACGAGCGCGCCGAGGTTCGTCGCCGCGTTGACGATCTTCGCCTTGGCGCTCGCGTCGAGGAAGGCGTAGCCGAGCACCCCGACGAGCGCGATGACGAGGAAGGAGCCCGTGCCGGGTCCGAAGATCCCGTCGTAGAAGCCGATCGAGGCGCCGATGGCCGCGGCGGTCCCGTGGTGCCGGCGCCCGGCGAACCGCAGCGCCGTCACCGCACCCGCGTCGGGGCGCAGCACCGTCCACGCGGCGACCGCGACGAGGAGCACGAGCACGAGCGGCCGGAAGACCGCGGCCGGCAGCAGCGAGGCGCACGCCGCTCCCCCGGCGGCTCCCGCGAACGCCCAGCCCGCCATGGGCAGGGCCGTCCGCAGGTCCGGCCGCACCCGGCGGTAGTAGGTCACCGACGACGTGGCCGTCCCGCAGATGCTCGCGAGCTTGTTCGTCGCGAGGACCTGCGCCGGGGCGGCGCCGGGCAGCGCGAGCAGGAGCGCGGGCAGCTGGACGAGCCCGCCGCCGCCGACGACGGCGTCCACCCAGCCGGCGGCGAACGCGGCGAGGACGAGCAGGACGACCGTCGTGAGGGTCAGGTCCACGCGTCGACGAGGTCGAGGACGTCGAGCAGCCGGCGCGCCACGCCGTCGGGGACGACGTCGACCGGCACCTGCTGGTCGGCCGGGATGTCGCTGTGCGGCACGAGGACCGCCCGCATCCCGACCGCCTGCGACCCGTGGACGTCCTCGTAGGGCCGGTCGCCGACGTAGACGCACGCGCCGGGGTCGACGCCGACCGCGGCCGCGGCCGCCCGGAACGCCTCGGGGTGCGGCTTGGCGTGCGGGATCTCGGAGGAGTAGACGGCGCCGTCGACGAGGTCGAGCACCCCGTCCCGGCGGAACACCGCCTCGTGGTACCCCCGGGTCCAGATCGTGTTGCTCAGCACCCCGATCCGCAGCCCCCGCTCCCGCAGGCCGCGGAACAGCGGCCCGACGTCGGGGTCGGTGAAGGTGTGCGGCTCCCAGAACTCCTCGTCGGCCGCCTGGGCGGCCGGGTGCCCGGGGTGGTCGGTGTCCACCCCGGCCTCGGCGAGCACCTCGGCGAGCCGGGCGCTGCCGCCGTCGGTCCGCGCGCGCGCCCAGGCCCGGGCCTCGGCGTCGAGGATGCGCGCCGCGAGGGCGGCCGCGCCGTCGTCGTCCGTCGCGTACCGGCGGGCGTAGACCCGCCACTGCTCGACGAGGTCGACCGTGTGCCAGGGCGTCAGCGTGCCGCCCCAGTCGAACAGGACCGCCCGGACCGGCCCGCGCGCCGGGCTCATCCGTGCACGAGCGCGGCGAGGTGGTCGGCGGCCTCGCCGACCGCGACCTCGGTGCGCTCGCCGGTGCGCCGGTCCTTGACCTCGACCGTGCCGGCCTCGAGCCCCTTGCCGACGACGACGATCGTCGGGACGCCGACGAGCTCGGCGTCCTTGAACTTCACCCCCGGCGACACCTAGCGGCGGTCGTCGAAGAGCACCCGGACGCCGCGCGCGACGAGGTCGGCCGCGAGGGACTCCGACGCGGCGAAGACGGCCTCGTCCTTGCCCGTCGCGACGAGGTGGACGTCCGCCGGGGCGACCTCGCGCGGCCAGCACAGGCCGAGCTCGTCGTACGTCGACTCGACGACGGCGGCGACGGCGCGCGAGACCCCGATGCCGTACGAGCCCATCGTCACCGTGACGAGCTTGCCGAACTCGTCGAGGACCTTGAGGTCGAGCGCCTCGGCGTACTTGCGGCCGAGCTGGAAGATGTGGCCGATCTCGATGCCGCGGGCCATGGTCAGCGGGCGGGCGCAGACCGGGCAGGGGTCGCCCTCGCGCACCTCGGCCGCCTCGACCGTGCCGTCCGCGGTGAAGTCCCGGCCGGCGACGAGGTCGAAGACGTGCTTGCCGGGCGCGTCGGCGCCGGTGACCCAGGCGGTGCCGGGGACGACGCGGGGGTCGAGCAGGTAGCGGATGCCCGACGCCTTCTCCGCGCCGAGCACGCCCGGACCGATGTAGCCCTTGACCAGCGCGGGGTGCTTCGCGAAGTCGGCCTCGGTGAACGCCTCGACCTCGGCGGGCGAGACCGCCGCCTCGAGCCGCTTGGGGTCGACGTCGCGGTCGCCGGGGACGCCGACGACGAGCGGCTCGCGGGTGCCGTCGGGGTGGACGAGGACGACGACGACGTTCTTCAGCGTGTCCGCCGCCGTCCAGGCCCGGCCGTCGGCCCGCGGGTGCCGGGCGTTGGCGACGTCGACGAGCGTCTCGATCGTCGGGGTGTCGGGGGTGTCCTCGACGTGCGCGGGGGGCGTGGCCGAGGCGTCGACGTCGGCCGGCACCGGCGTCGTCACGGCCTCGGTGTTCGCGGCGTAGTCGCACGCCGTGCAGCGGACGAACGTGTCCTCCCCGACCGGGGTCTGCTGGAGGAACTCCTCGCTCTTCGACCCGCCCATGGCCCCGGACATCGCCGAGACGATGACGTAGTCGAGCCCGAGCCGGTCGAACGTGCGGATGTACGCCGCGCGGTGCTTGGCGTAGGAGACCTCGAGCCCGGCGTCGTCGACGTCGAAGGAGTAGGAGTCCTTCATGACGAACTCGCGCCCGCGCAGCAGCCCGGCCCGCGGCCGCGCCTCGTCGCGGTACTTGGTCTGGATCTGGTAGATCGCCAGCGGCAGGTCCTTGTACGAGGAGTACAGGTCCTTGACGAGCAGGGTGAACATCTCCTCGTGGGTCGGCCCGAGGAGCATGTCGACGCCCTTGCGGTCCGTGAGCCGGAAGAGGTTGTCCCCGTACTCGACCCAGCGGTTCGTCGCCTCGTACGGCTCCTTGGGCAGCAGGGCCGGGAAGTGGACCTCCTGGAAGCCGGCGGCGTCCATCTCCTCGCGGACGACGCGCTCGACGTTGCGGTACACGAGGTAGCCCAGCGGCAGCCACGAGTAGACGCCGGGCGCGGCGCGGCGGATGTAGCCGGCGCGCACGAGCAGCTTGTGGCTCGGGACCTCCGCGTCCGCCGGGTCCTCGCGCAGGGTGCGCAGGAACAGCGTCGACATCCGCAGCAGCACGGCAGGTCCTCGGGTCTCTCGGGGTTCGGGGCCCGCTCAGGCTATCCGTCAGAAGAGGACGGTCGCGAAGAGGCCGGTGCGGGCGAAGCCGACCCGCTCGTAGGCGCGCACGGCCCGCGTGTTGAAGTCGTTGACGTAGAGCGAGACGAGCGGCGCGACCTCGCGCCGCACGGTGCGGACGACGGCGGCCATCCCGGGCGCCGCGAGGCCCTGGCCGCGCAGCGCCGGGTGCACCCAGACGCCCTGGACCTGCACCCCGAGCGGGGTCACCGAGCCGAGCTCGGCCTTGAAGACGACCTGGGGGCGGCCGTCGACCTCGTCGACGCGGACGAACGAGCGGCCCGAGGCGACGAGCCCGGAGACCTGCGCGTGGTAGACGGTCCCGCCGTCCGCCGCGACGGGCGAGTAGCCGACCTCCTCGGTGAACATCGCGACGCATGCCGGGATGACGATCGGCAGCTCGTCGAGGCTGCTGCGGCGCACGGCCGGGTCCGGGTCGACGAGCGGGTCCGCGGCGGTCGCCATGAGCGGCTGGCGCGCCCGGATCTCCCGGGGCCGCGGCCACGCCCGCGCGAGGTGGTCCCACAGCCCGAGCACCTGGTCGGCCGGGCCGACGATCGACGAGCACTGCCGGCCGGTGCGGCGGGCCCGCGCGGCGAAGGCGTCGAGGGCGTCGGCGTCGGCGCCGACGGGGATGAGGTTCGCCCCGGACCAGCAGACGGCGGACAGCTCACCGCCGTCGTGGTAGCCCCACAGCTCCCCGCCGGCGCGGCCGCCGGCGCCGTGGGCCCGCAGCCGCGCGGCGACCATGAGCCCGGCCGGGACGTCGGCCTCGCACACGGCGAGGGCGGCGTCGACGTCGCGCTGGTCGAGCACGCGCAGGGAGGAGCGGAGCACGTGGTCATCCTGTCCGACGGGTGCGGGGTCGTGCGAGTGGGCGCGCGCACGCCCGGCCCCGTCGACCGCCCGACGAGCCGGGCAGGCCGCACGGCGCGCGCCCCGCGCCGGGGCGCTGCCGCCTGTCGGTGCCCGCCACTAGCGTTCGCGACGTGCCGGGGAGCCGGCGCGCAGCGCGTGGAGGTGGCATGGACGACGGCGTCCCCCGTGACGAGCCCCGTGACGTGCCCGGCCCGGAGGCCGGGCGCCGCGGGGTCGCGCTCGCGGCGGCGGGCCTCGTCGTCCTCGACTACCCGGTCCTCGCCGTCGTCATGCGCCGGGCCTGACCGTGCCGACCGCCGCCGTCGTCGCCGTCTGCGCCGCCTACCTCGCGGCGCTCTTCGCCGTCGCGGCGTGGGGCGACCGGCGGGCCGCGGCGGGCCGCAGCGTCGTCGCGAACCCCTGGGTCTACACCCTGTCCCTGTGCGTCTACGCGACCTCGTGGACGTACTACGGCAGCGTCGGCCGCGCGGCGACGACCGGCCTGGGCTTCCTGCCGGTCTACCTCGGGCCGACGCT
>JBQGCR010000805.1:0-4675 GCA_052038585.1 Kineosporiaceae bacterium | reverse complement strand
AAGTTCCACGTCGGCAACGTCATGCGCAAGCTCGACGTCACCCGCCGCGCCGAGGCCGTCTACGCCGCGAGCAAGCTCGGCCTCATCTGAGGACCCGGCGTCACGACCGGGTGAGCACCAGCCAGCCGCCGTGGAACTCGCTCACCTCGGCGGTCCAGCCGGCCGCCTCGTACGGGGCGGCCTCGGCGCGCAGGTCGGCCAGGCTCACCGTGCGGACGTGGCCGTAGGCCTCCTCCGGCTCGTCCTCGAGCGGCACGGCGACGACGACCCGGTGCCGCGCCACGCGGACCGCCTCGGCGAGGATGCGCCGGCCGTGCAGCACGTCGACGTGCTCGAGCACGTGCATCACCGTGACGGCGTCGACGGCGTCGTCCCCGCGCGGCACGCACGCGGCGTCGCAGACGAGGGTGCGCACGGGCAGGTCGAGCCGCTCGGCGACCGCGTCGAGGAGCCGGCAGGTCCCGGCGCTGATGTCGGCGGCGGTGACCTCGACCGGGCCGGCGGAGCCGCCCGCCAGCCGCAGGGCGAGGAACCCGAAGCACGCGCCGAGGTCGAGGACGCTGCGGACGCCGGCCGCGCGCAGGTGCTCCTCCGCGCGCCGGTAGATCGGTGAGTAGCCGTCGTCCGCCGCCTCGACCCGGGCGAGCGAGCGGCGGTAGTACCCCTCCCACGCCGTCACCGGGTCCTCGTGCGTCGTGAGCACGATGCCGGTGAACAGCCGCTCGAACGTCCCCGACCCGACGGCCCACCCCGGCGCGAAGATCTCCTGCGTGAGCAGCGTCCCGAGCTCGTCGTCGACGCAGGCCTCGGGCAGGTCGTGGGCGAGCAGGAGCCGGCCGCCCTCGCGGCCGACCGCGAAGTGCGCGGTCCCGCCCAGCCAGGCGTCGCCGGCGGACGGGCGCAGCCCGGGCCGGCGGATGACGACGACGGCCTCGTCCTCGTAGCGGCCGTCCGGCGCCGGGGCCAGCGCGTCGACGGGGAGCAGGGCGGTGTTCTGCACGGCGTGGCCTCCGAATCCGTTCCCGCTCAGGCGATCCGGGCGAGGCGGTCGAGGCCTGTGAGGTCGCGGACCACCTGGACGCGGCTGCAGTGCTCGGCGTAGAGCGGCAGGTCGCACCTCCCGAGCCGCCACGAGTACGCCGGCTCCGGGGTGAGCCACACCGTCTCGCGCACCCGGCGGGTCATCTCCTCGAACGCGGTGACGTTCGGGTCGTGGCCGTTGCCGCGGCCGTCGCCGAGGACGACGAGCGTCGTCCGCCGGGTCAGCGCCGTCCCGTGCTCCTCGAGGAAGCGGGCGAAGACGGTGCCGTAGTCGCTGTCGGCGTCGACGTCGAGCACCCCGCCCGCCGGCAGCCCGGCGGTGACGAGCCCGAACGCGTCCTCGACGTGGCGCTCGGCGAGCAGGTCGGTCATCTCGACGACGTCGGCGACGAAGGCCCACGAGCGCACCTGGGAGACCAGGTGCTGCAGCCCGTGGACGACGTGCAGGGTGAACCGCGACGTCGCGCGCACCGAGAGCGAGACGTCGGCGAGGACGACGAGCCGGGGCCGGTCGTGCGGCTTGGACACCGTGACGGGCCGGAACGGGACCCCGTCGTACTTCATCGACTGGCGCATCGTCCGCCCGCCGTCGACCCGGCCCGCGGCGCTCACCCGGCGCCGGGAGCGCGGGGCGCCGTGCAGCGTCCGGACGAGCCGGCGCAGGGACTCCTCGAGGTCGGCCCGCTGCTCCTCCTCGAGCGGGTCGTGCCGCACCCCGGCGACGACGTCGGGCCGCTCGACCTCGCGCCGCTCGAGCGCGAGGAGCTTCTCGAGGTGGTCGCGCAGCCGCTCCGGCAGCCCGGCGAGCAGCGCCCCGATCCGGCGGCGCAGCCGCTCGACCTCCGCGGGGTCGAGCTCGTCGTCCTCGCCGACCTCGTCGGCGAGCCACTCGAGCAGCGCCATCTCCTGGGCGACGGACAGCCCGATGTCCAGCGCGTCCTGCGTGCTCGTCGCGAGGTCACCCGGCAGGCCGCCGCCGTGCAGCCGGGACACCGAGATCTCCACGCGCGCGGCCTGGCTCAGCGCGTTCGACGTGTCCGTCGACAGGACGATCTCGTCCGTGAGGCCCGCGAGGTCGACGGTGTTCGCCTCCTGGTGCAGGTTCCACTGCTCGGCGAGGTCCTCGGGGTCGAAGTACTCCCGGATGTCGGCGGGCTTGCCGTGCGAGTGACCCTGCTGCGGAGTCGCCGACGGGTCGTCCGAGAGCGTGACGTCGGACGCCTCGCCCTCGTCGTCGAGGTCGTCGTGCCCGTGGCCGTGACCCGCCTCGGCCTTGACGACGGGACGCAGCCCGAAGAACGCGTCGAAGATCCGGTCGAACGCCGGCAGGTCGCGCCGGTCCTTGACGAGGGCGACGGCGAGCGCGTCCTTGAGCACGGCCCGGTCGGCAAGGACGCCGGGCAGCGCGCACGCGCGCATCGCGTCGACGACCTCGCTCACCGAGATCCGCACCCCCGCGAGGCGGCACAGCCGCACGAAGCGGTGGACGGCGCCCTCCACGGCTCAGCCCTTCTTCTTCGGGCCCGGCCGGCCGGACCCGGACCGACCCAGCGCCGCCGCGAAGGACCGCCCGCCCTGGCCGCGGCCGACGGTCGGCCGGCTGGCCGGCGCGGTGGACGACGGGCTGCCGTAGTACGCCTCGTCGTGCCGGCCGGGGGAGTCCTTGGACCGGCGGACGTCGCGGCCGTCCGGGCCGTGGTCGTCGTCGTGGGAGTGGTTGCGGTCGCCCGGCCCGTGCCCGTGGCCGTGGCCGTGCCCGTGCCCGGTGAGCGAGTCGGGGACGACGGCGTTCGGGTCGCTGAAGACCGGCAGGGTCTCCAGGGCGCGGGAGAGGTCGCGCTGGTACTTCAGGACGACGTTCGCGGTGTCCGAGAGCACCTGGGCGGTGAGCTCCTCGACGCCGAGGACGGCGAGCGTGCGCGCCCAGTCGATCGTCTCGGAGATGCTCGGGGCCTTGCGCAGCTCGAGGTCGCGCAGGTCGCGGACGACGTCGACGAGCCGGCGCGCGAGCGCGTCCGGCAGCCCGGTGTCCTTGGACCGGACGATGTCGAGCTCGCGCTGCGGGTCGGGGTAGTCGAGGAACAGGTGCAGGCAGCGGCGCTTGAGAGCGGCGGACAGGTCGCGCGTCGTGTTCGACGTGAGGATGACGTACGGCTGGTGGACGGCGCGGAAGGTGCCGATCTCCGGCACCGACACCTGGAACTCCGCGAGCAGCTCGAGGAGGACGGCCTCGAGCGCCTCGTCGGCGCGGTCGATCTCGTCGACGAGCAGCACGACGGGCTCGGGGGAGCGGACCGCCTCGAGCAGCGGGCGGGCGGCGAGGAAGGTCTCGGAGAAGAAGACGCTGTCCTGCTCGCCGATCCGGGTCACCGCCTCGGCGACGGTCGAGGCGTCCGCGACGACCTCGCCGATCTTGTCCCGGAGCATCTGGGTGTAGAGGAGCTGCTTGCCGTAGTCCCACTCGTAGAGGGCCTTCGTCTCGTCCTGGCCCTCGTAGCACTGCAGGCGCAGCAGCCGGCGCCCGGTCACCTCGGCGAGCGTCGAGGCGAGCTGGGTCTTCCCGACGCCCGCCGGGCCCTCGAGGAGGACGGGCTTGCCGAGCCGGCTCTGCAGGAAGACGGTCGTCGCGAGCCGGCTGTCGGCGAGGTAGCCGTGCTGGGCGAAGCGCGTGACGACGTCGTCGACGTCGGCGAACTCGTGCGCCCCCTGGGAGAGCGTCCCGGCCGACGTGCCGGCGTGCGGCGAGGCGTGCCCGAGGTGCGGGGCGTCGGAGTCGGGCGTGGTCGGCGCGTGCGGCATGGCTCTCCTTCGAGCGGGAAGTGCGGGAGGGGCGCCGGCGGCAGGTGGGTGACGAGCCCACCCGCCTGCCGCCGGCGCACCGTCGTCGGGACGGGCCTCAGCTGAGCAGGTCGTCCAGGTCGCCGTTCATGCAGTGGTCGACGACCGGGCGCACCGTCTCGAAGGTGCACTCCTTGGCGTTGCCCGGCGTGCAGGCGTCGCCGAGGACGTGGTGGGTGATCCGGTCGACGTCCTTGTCCGTGCCCTCGATCTCCTTGGCGTTCTCGTAGAACTTCGTCGGGCCCATGCCGAGCCGGTTCTTGGAGTACGAGTCCTGCGTGACGTCGGTCAACTTCTCCGGGATGCCGACGTCGCGCAGCAGCCGGATCGCCGCGGCCAGCGCCGCGTCGGCGGCCTGGACGTCGGTCATGCCGTGGGTGTCGATGCCCATGGCGCGGGCGATGTCGGCGAACCGCTTGTACGCGACCGGCATGTTGAACGCCCAGACCCGCGGCAGCGCGATGGCGTTGTTCAGGCCGTGGTGGGTGTCGTAGAAGGCCGACACCGCGTGGCTGATCGAGTGGATGATGCCGAGGCCGCCGGAGTTGAACGCCTGGGCGGCGATGTACTGGGCGTACATCATGCCCTCGCGACCGGAGAGCTCGCGGCCGTTCCACACGGCGGTCCGCAGGTGCTCGGCGGTGAGCTTGATGGCGTGCAGGGCGTTGCCGAGGCTCGGCTGGAAGTTCAGCCGCGAGACGTACGGCTCGGAGGCGTGCGCGAGGACGTCGAAGCCGCACTGCGCCGTGTAGTCGATCGGGCAGTCGTAGTAGAGCGTCGGGTCGTCGATCGCCAG
>JBQGCR010000804.1:0-7610 GCA_052038585.1 Kineosporiaceae bacterium | reverse complement strand
GTCATCTCGGTCGTCTTCGTGACGATCTACCTGTTCACCGTCATGCGCGAGGAGAAGCCGTGAGCGCCCCGACCGCCGGCCCCGCCCCGGCCCCCCAGGCCCCCCGCGCGCCCCGCGAGGTCACCGGCGACGAGCTCGCGGCGATGCGGCACAGCGGGCAGAAGAAGAGCACCGGACGCGTCCTCACCCAGGTCTTCCTCGCGGTCGTCGCCCTCGTCTGGCTGTTCCCGCTCCTGTGGGCGTTCGTCAACTCCCTGCGCAGCTACGAGTACACGTCGACGAACGGCTACGTCTCGCTCGGCGGCTGGACGTTCGACAACTACCTCAACGCGGTCGAGCGCAACCCGGACTTCCCGAAGTACTTCCTCAACTCCGTCTACGTCACGGTGCCGTCGGTCATCCTCACGCTGCTCCTCGCGTCGATGGTCGGCTTCGTCCTCGCGCGGTTCTCGTGGAAGTTCAACCTCGTCATGCTCGCGATCTTCACCGCGGGCAACCTCCTGCCGCAGCAGGCGATGCTCATCCCGCTGTACCGGCTCAGCCTGCGGGTCCCGCTGCCGGAGTGGATGAGCGACTCCGGGGTCTTCTACGACTCCTACTGGGCGCTCATCGTCGTCAACACCGCCTTCCAGACGGGCTTCTGCACCTTCGTCCTGTCGAACTACATGAAGGCGCTGCCGCACGAGCTCTACGAGGCGGCGCAGGTGGACGGCGCGAGCATCTGGCGGCAGTACTGGCAGATCACGATGCCGCTGTGCCGGCCCGCGCTCGCCGCCCTCGCCACCCTCGAGGTGACGTGGATCTACAACGAGTTCTACTGGGCCACGGTGCTCCTGCGCTCGGGCGACAAGTTCCCGGTGACGAGCTCGCTCAACAACCTGCGCGGTGAGTACTTCACCGACCTCAACCTCATCTCCGCCGGCTCGGTGATGATCGCCATCCCGACGCTCGTCGTCTTCTTCGCCCTCCAGAAGCACTTCGTCGCCGGGCTCACGCTCGGCGCCAACAAGGGCTGACCCTCTCCCGCCGAAAGGTCCTCGTGCTCCACGACACCACCCCCGCCCCTGTCCTCCTGCGCACCGACGGGGTGGGGGTGGTGCTCGACGTGCGCGGCGACGGGCTGCCGCGCGTCATCCACTGGGGCGCCGACCCCGGCCCCCTCGACGCCGACGGGCTCCGCGACCTCGTGGCGGGGCTCGCGCCCGCGGTGCCGCACTCGGCGCTCGACGAGCCGTGGCCGTTCACCCTGCTGCCCGGCGAGCCGGACGGCTGGTCCGGCCGGCCGGGGCTGGCCGGGCACCGGGACGGCGCGGCGGTCTTCCCGCGGCTGCGGCTCACCGCCGCGCCGGACGTGCAGGACGACGACGGCGCCGCCGTCGTCACCGTCGCCTCCGCCGATCCCGCTGCGGGGGTTGCGGTCACGAGCGTGCTGCGGCTCGAGCCGTCCGGCGTGCTGCGGCTGCGGCACACCCTGACGAGCACCGGTGAGGGCACGTACACCCTCGACGGCCTGACGACGCTCCTGCCGGTCCCCGCGCGGGCCGGTGAGCTGCTCGACCTCACCGGACGCTGGTGCCGCGAGCGCAGCCCGCAGCGCAAGCCGTTCGACCACGGCACCCACGCCCGGGAGTCCCGCCGCGGCCGCACCGGCCACGACGCGACGCTCCTCCTGCTCGCCGGCACACCGGGTTTCGGCTTCCGGCACGGCGAGGTCTGGGGCGTCCACGTCGGATGGAGCGCCAACCACCTCCCCCTCGCCGAGCGCCGCCCCGAGGGGGCCGGCGCCGGCGGCGCGGGCGTCCTCGGCGGCGGCGAGCTGCTCCTGCCGGGGGAGGTCCGGCTCGGCCCCGGGGAGTCCTACGAGACGCCCTGGGTCGTCTTCACCTACGGCCGCAGCGGGATCGACGAGGCGAGCGCCCGGGTGCACCGCTGGATGCGGGCCCGGCCGGGCCACCCCGCACGGCCCCGCCCGCTCACGCTCAACTCGTGGGAGGCCGTCTACTTCGAGCACGGCACCGACCGGGTCCTGCCGCTCGTCGACGCCGCCGCCCGGATCGGGGCGGAGCGCTTCGTCCTCGACGACGGCTGGTTCGGCAGCCGCCGCGACGACAGCCGGGGCCTGGGCGACTGGTACGTCTCGGACGCCGTCTGGCCGCAGGGGCTGCGCCCGCTCGCCGACGCCGTCCGCGAGCGCGGCATGGAGTTCGGCCTGTGGTTCGAGCCGGAGATGGCCAACCCGGACAGCGACGTCGTCCGCGCCCACCCCGAGTGGGTCCTCGGCCCGGTCCCGGACGCCGCCCGCCCGTGGCGGCGGCAGGTCGTCCTCGACGTCGCCCAGCCCGGGTGCTTCGACCACCTCCTCGAGCGGCTCGCCACGCTCGTCGGCGAGATCGGCATCGCCTACATCAAGTGGGACCACAACCGCGACCTGCTCGAGAGCCTGCACCCGGTCCCCGGCCGGGACGCCCGGGTGGCCGGCGTGCGCACCCAGACCCTCGCCGTCTACCGCCTCCTCGACGCGCTGCGCGAGCGGCACCCGGACCTGGAGATCGAGTCGTGCTCCTCGGGCGGGGCCCGCGTGGACCTCGGCATCCTCGAGCGGACCGACCGGGTCTGGGCGTCGGACTGCAACGACGCCCTCGAGCGGCAGCACATCCAGCGCTGGACCGGGCTGCTCCTGCCCCCCGAGCTCGTCGGCACCCACATCGGCCCGCCGCACAGCCACACGACCGGGCGGGTGCTCGGGCTGCCGTTCCGCGCCGTCACCGCGCTCTTCGGGCACGCGGGCCTGGAGTGGGACGTCACGACGTGCGACGAGGAGGAGACGGCGGCGCTGCAGCGCTGGGGCGCGGCGTACAAGCGGCTGCGCGGCCTGCTGCACTCCGGCGACGTCGTCCGGGCCGACACCGGCGACGACGACCTGTGGCTGCACGGCGTCGTCGCGGCCGACCGGCGGCACGCGGTCTTCTCGCTCGTGCGCCTCGGGACGTCCGCCGACGCGCAGTCGCCGCGGCTGCTCCTGCCCGGGCTCGACCCCGACGCGACGTACGACGTCGTCCGCCTCGACGACGCCGGGGTCGCGTCGGTGACGCAGACGGTCCCGGCGCCCTGGTGGACGCGGGGGAGCGCCACCGCGACGGGCCGCGTGCTCGCCGAGGTCGGCCTCGCCGCCCCGCTGCTCGACCCGGCGAACGCCGTCGTCGTCGAGGTGACCGCCCGCTGACGCCGTCCGTCAGCCGGCGGCCGGCGGCCAGCGGTAGGCCTGCGCGTTGCCGACGTCCGGGGCGAAGCCGACCGAGCGGTAGAGCCGGCCCGCCGGGTTCGTCGCCTCGGTGACGATGACCCATCTCGTGCAGCCGTGGCCCGCGGCCCAGCGGGCGGCCGCCCCGAGGAGGTGGCCGGCCAGGCCGCGCCCGCGGTGGGCGGCGTCGGTGCCGACGTCCTGGTAGCGGGCGTCGGCGCCGCAGACGACGATCCCGAGGTCGGCGACGAGCGCGTCGCCGTCCGCGGTGAAGGCGCCGAACCACGCGGCGTCCCCGGCCGCGCTCAGCGCCGCGCGGGTCGCGGTCCGTGCGCGGGTGAAGGTCTCGAACTCGTCCGGCGCGTGCTCGCGGGTGCGGGCGTTCTCGGCGACGGCGAGCGCCACCGCCTGCTCCCAGTCCGCGCCCGCGAGCGGTCGCACCGTGTACCCGTCGGGCAGCGGCCGCCCGGCCGGCAGGTCCGTCGTCACGAGGACGTCGTCGACGTCGACGGTGTACCCGAGCGCGCGCCACGCGCCGTCGTCGTCCGGCGGCCGGACGAGCCCGACGGACGCCCAGCCGGCGCCGGGGAACAGCGTCCGGGTCAGGGCGTCCCAGTGCGGGGCGTCGTCGACGCGCGCGGGGTCGGTGACGAGGACGAAGTTGCCCCAGCGGTACGCGGGGTTGTCCGGGGTCCGGACGACGAGGCACGTCGGGTGCTCGTCGACCTGCGACCCGGTCAGCCGCAGGACCGCGACGTCGGTGGCCCAGCCGGGCGGGAGGTCGGCCATCCCCGCACCGTAGCGTCAGGACGCCGGCGGGTCCGTCTCGTCGGTCCACGCGCGGCCGTCCCAGCGGCGCCGGTAGAAGCGCGCCGCGCCCCACGGGTCGGGGTACCAGCCGGGCTCGCCGCCGGCGGGCGCGCCGGTCGACCGGTCGCGGACGGCGGCCCACGCCGCGCGCGCCTCGGCACGGCCCGCGGCGTCGGCGTCGACGGGCTCGGCCCGCTCGTCCTCGACGGCCGTGAGGTACTGCGCGAGCAGGCCGAGGGCGTAGCCGACGACGGCGAGGACGACGGGCGCCGGGACGGCGAGCAGCAGCGCCGCGCCGACGCCGACCGACGCGCAGCCGGAGGCCGTGCACACGTCGACGTGGGCGAAGGCGACCCAGAGGGCGAGGAGGAGCCCGGCCGACAGCAGGAGGACGGTGTCGCTCAGGGCGGCGACCCGGCGGACGGCGAGCCGTCGGCGGGACGGCGGGGCGAGCCTGGCGGTCGTGGTCATCGGGGTCCCCCTGTGGTCGGTTGCCCGGGAGTATGGACGACGGCCGGGGCCGCGGGGAACGGCCGGCGGGCCGGCGATCGTCGGACCGGGTGACGACGTCACCCGGGCGGTCGGCGTTACTCCCCGGTAGTGCCAGAATGGCGCTCATGGCCCCGACCCCACCGACGGCGTCGTCGACCCGCCCCCGGCTCTTCTCGGGGATGCAGCCGACCGCCGACTCGCTGCACCTCGGCAACTACCTCGGGGCGCTGACGAGCTGGGTCGAGCTCCAGGACACGCACGAGGCCGTCTACTGCGTCGTCGACCAGCACGCCATCACCGTCCCGCAGGAGCCCGACGTCCTCCGCCGGCGCACCCGGGTCACGGCCGCGCAGTTCCTCGCCGCGGGCGTCGACCCGGCCCGGTCGGTGCTCTTCGTCCAGAGCCACGTCGCCGAGCACGCCCAGCTCGCCTGGGTGCTCAACTGCCTGACGGGCTTCGGCGAGGCCGGGCGGATGACACAGTTCAAGGACAAGTCCTCCCGCGAGGGCGCCGGCCAGGCCAGCGTGGGCCTGTTCACCTACCCGATCCTCCAGGCCGCCGACATCCTCCTCTACGACGCCGCCCGCGTGCCGGTCGGCGAGGACCAGCGCCAGCACCTCGAGCTGACCCGCGACCTCGCGCAGCGCTTCAACGGCCGCTTCGGCGACACCTTCGTGGTCCCCGAGCCGCACATCGTCAAGGCGACGGCGAAGATCCTCGACCTCCAGCGGCCCGACAAGCAGATGAGCAAGAGCCTCGGCGGCGCCGGGTGCCTGTTCCTCCTCGACGACCCGAAGGCCTCGGCGAAGAAGATCCGCTCCGCCGTCACGGACACCGGACGCGAGGTCGTCTTCGACACCGAGGGCAAGCCGGGGGTCAGCAACCTGCTGACGATCCTCTCGGCCCTGTCCGGCACGGACGTCCCCGCGCTCGAGGAGCGCTTCGCGGGCGCCGGCTACGGCGACCTGAAGAAGGAGGTCGCCCAGGCGTACGTCGAGTTCGCCGAGCCGTTCCGCGAGCGCGTCGAGGCCCACCTCGCCGACCCGGCGACGCTCGACGACGTCCTGGCCGACGGCGCCGACCGGGCACGGGCGGTCGCGGAGCCGACCCTCGAGCGGGTCTACGAGCGGATCGGGTTCATCGCGCGGCGCTCCCGCACCGAGAGCAAGGCCTGACCGCCCGGTGAGCACCCAGGGCGAGACGGACTCGCCACCGATGTCGACGACGATGCCGACGATGGGCCTGCCCGTCGCGCTGCCCGTCGGCTCCCCGGCCGAGACCGACCGGATGACGATCGGCGTCGCGGTCGAGATCCCCGACCCGTGGGGCCGGTCGATCGAGGCCTACCGCGAGTCCTTCGGGGACCCGCTCGCCGGCACGGTCCCGGCGCACATCACGCTCCTGCCGCCGACGTCCGTGCCGCTCTCGCACGTCAGCGCCGTCCACGCCCACCTGCACCGGGTGGCCCGCGCGGCGGCGCCGTTCGACGTCCTGCTCTCCGGCACGGACACCTTCCGCCCCGTCTCGCCGGTCGTGTTCGTCCGCGTCGCGCGCGGTGCCCCCGGCTGCGACGGCCTGCAGCAGGCGGTGCGCACCGGGCCCCTCGTGCGCGAGCTCGCCTTCCCGTACCACCCGCACGTCACGGTGGCGCACCACGTCGACGACGAGGCGCTCGACCGGGCCCTGGAGACGCTGCGGGACTTCACGGCCTCGTTCCGCGTGACGTCCTTCTGCCTCTACGAGCACGGGGCCGACGGGGTCTGGCGCCCGGAGCACCGCTTCCCGTTCGCCCAGGCATGACGCCGGCGCCCGTGACGCTCGTCCAGCGGCTCCTCGACCGCTGGAACGCGAGCCGGCCCGGCCGGGTGGTCAAGCGGTTCGGGGACGCCAGCGGCGGCGTGCTGGCCGCCGGCATCGCCTACTACGGCGTCTTCTCGATCTTCCCCGCGCTCGCGATCGGGTTCACGGTCCTCGCCGCCGTCCTCGGGGCGCGCGAGGACCTCCAGGCCGACCTCGTCGAGTTCCTCAACCGCACCTTCGGGTTCGAGCTCGTCGGGCTGACGCCGGACGACGGCGCCGTCGTCAGCGTCGACGCCCTCGTCCAGAGCACGACGATCGGGACGTCGGCGGTGCTCGGCACGCTCGTCCTGCTCTACACCGGGCTCGGCTGGCTGTCGGCGACCCGCGCGGGGATCCGGACCGTCGCGGGGCAGCCCCCGGGCCAGAACTTCTTCGTCGGCAAGCTGTGGGACCTCCTGACGCTCACCGTCCTCGGCGCGCTCATCCTCGTCTCCGTGGCGTCCTCGGTCGCGGTGACGACGTTCACCGGCGCCGCGCTCGACTGGCTCGGCATCGAGTCGGCCCTCGTCTCCGTCGTCGTCACCGTCCTCACCGGCGCGGGCGTCGTCGCCGTCGACTTCGCCGTCCTCTGGGTCTTCTTCCGGGTGCTCTCCGGCGTCCGGCTGCCGCGCGGCGACATCGCCGCCGGCGCCGCGGTCGGGGCGGTCGGCCTCGGCCTGCTCACCCTCGCCGGCGGCCTCGTCCTGCGGGCGGCCTCGCGCAACCAGTTCCTCGCGACGTTCGGCGCCGTCGTCGTCCTGCTCCTGTGGGCCAACCTCGCCGCCCGGGTCTGCCTGCTCGCCGCCTCGTGGACGGTGACCGTCGGCCTCGACCGCGGCCACCTGCGGCCCGCCCACCCCGAGCTGTCGGCGGCCACGGTCGCGTCCCGCGACGCGGCGTCCGGCACGGCCGAGGACGACGACGGCGGCCGCCCGCTCACGGGCCCGCGCACCGTCGGGCTCGCGGGCACCCCGGTGTACGGCCAGCGCGGCGCCGACCGGGTGAGCGTCGCCGCCGGCGCCGTGCTCGGCGCGGGGGCGCTCGTCGCGCTCCGCGTCGTCAGCGGGGCGGCGCGCTCGGTCCGCGACGCGCTGCGCTGACCCGCGAGCCGTCCCCGCCCGTCCCGCCGCCCGTCCCGTCGCCCGTGCCGTCGTCCGTGACGCCCGTGCCCTCGGCGTCGGGCCCGGTCTTGAGGTCCGACCAGGCGCGGCGGGCCTGCGCCCGGGCC
>JBQGCR010000803.1:0-5935 GCA_052038585.1 Kineosporiaceae bacterium | reverse complement strand
CGCCCCGTCGCCGTAGCCGGCCGCCGTGTCGAGCAGCGTCCCGCCGGCCTCGGCGAAGACCGCGAGCTGGTCGGCGGCCTCGTGCTCATCGGTGTCCCGGCCCCACGTCAGGGTCCCCAGGCCCACGCGGGAGACCCGCAGACCGCTGGTCCCCACGTAGCGCTCCTCCACGGGGCCACAACCTAGTGCCTGCGCCCCAGCGGCTGCGGCGCCCCTCGGCGATCTCGGCCGCGAGACGGTCGAGCACCTGCGTCAGGGCGGGGTCCGGGTCGAGCTCGCGGGCCCGCTCCAGGCACGCGGTCGCGTCGTCCCAGCTGCGCCGGCGGGCGAGCACCGCCGCGGCCGCGTGCCAGACGAGCGCCGAGGCCGGCGCGGCGGCGACCGCCTCGCGGGCGAGCACGGCGGCCTCGTCGACCCGGCGCCGGGCGAGCGCGGCGAGGACCCCCGCGTGCAGCAGCGCGGGGTCGTCGTCCGGCGTCGTCGGCATGTGGGAAGTCTCGCAGCCGCGCGCCCCGGCACGGGACGGTGCCGCGCTGCCGATACGCTCGGCGACCATGCGTCTGGGACTGAACCTCGGGTACTGGGGCGGCGGCAACGACGCCGACAACCTCGCCCTGGCCGTCGAGGCCGACCGGCTCGGCTACGCCGTCGCCTGGGTCGCGGAGGCCTACGGGTCCGACGCGCCGACCGTGCTCGCGTGGGTCGCCGCGCAGACCCGGTCGATCGACGTCGGCTCGGCGGTCATGCAGATCCCCGCCCGGACGCCGGCGATGACGGCGATGACCGCCGCGACGCTGGACACCCTCTCCGGCGGCCGGTTCCGGCTCGGCCTCGGGGTCAGCGGACCGCAGGTGAGCGAGGGCTGGCACGGCGTCCGGTTCGACAAGCCGCTGGCCCGCACCCGGGAGTACGTCGACATCGTCCGCGCGGCGCTGCGCCGGGAGACCGTCTCCTACGACGGCGCGCACTACACGCTGCCGCTGCCCGACGGGCCGGGCAAGGCGCTCAAGCTCACGGTCCACCCGGTCCGCGAGCACGTGCCGGTCTACCTCGCGGCGATCGGGCCGAAGAACCTCGAGCTCACCGGCGAGGTGGCCGACGGCTGGCTCGGCCTGTTCTTCGACCCCGCGCAGGCGGGCGTCTCGCTGGACGCCGTGCTCGCCGGCCGGGCGACGGCCGGGCACACCGGACCCGACGCGCTCGCCGGCTTCGACGTCTGCGTGACGACGCCGCTCGTCGTCCTCGACGACGTCGCCGCCGCCGCGGACCTCGTCCGCGGCTACACCGCCCTCTACGTCGGCGGCATGGGCAGCAGGCAGCAGAACTTCTACAACGCGCTCATGCGGCGCTACGGCCACGAGGAGGCGGCGCAGACCGTGCAGGACCTGTACCTGGACCGGCGGCACCGGGACGCCCAGGCGGCGCTCCCGCAGGAGTTCCTCGAGGCGACGGCCCTGCTCGGGCCCGCGCCCGTCCTGCGGGACCGGGTGCGGGCCTACGCGGCGGCCGGCGTGACGACGCTGACCGTCTCCCCGGTCGCCTGGTCGCTCGAGGGCCGGGTCGAGGCGCTGCGCACCCTCGCCGACGCCGCCGACGCCGCGGGGGTCCTCGCGTGACCTCGCTCGGCTACCTCGACGCCGTCGTCCTCGGCGTCGTCGAAGGGCTCACGGAGTTCCTGCCCGTCTCCTCGACGGGGCACCTCACCATCGCCTCGAAGGCGCTCGGCCTGTCGATCGACGACCGCAGCGTCACCGCGTACACCGCCGTCATCCAGTTCGGCGCGATCGTCGCGACGTTCCTCTACTTCCGCAAGGACATCGTCAAGCTCGTCAGGGACGGGCTCGGCGGCCTCTTCGACGCCCGCAAGCGCGGGACGTACGACTTCCGGTTCGCCTGGTACGTCGTCGCCGGGTCCCTGCCGATCGTCGTCGTCGCGCTCGTCCTGCAGGACCTCATCACCGGGGCGCTGCGCAGCCTGTGGGTCGTCGCCGCGGCGCTCATCCTGTGGAGCGTCGTCATGTGGGTCGCGGAGAAGCGGGCCACCCAGACGGTGGGGGAGCGCGAGCTCACGCTGCGCCACGTGCTGACCATCGGGCTCGTCCAGTGCGTCGCGCTCGTGCCGGGGGTCTCCCGCTCCGGCGCGACGATCGCGGCCGGCCTGCTCCAGGGCGTCGACCGGGTCACCGCGACGCGGCTGTCGTTCTTCCTCGCCATCCCCGCGCTCACCGGGGCGACGGTGTTCGAGCTGCCGACCATCGACCCCGACGTCATCGGCGTCGGCCCGATGCTCGTCGGCATCGTCGTGTCCTTCGTCGTCGCGTACGCCTCGATCGCCTGGCTGCTGAAGTTCGTCGCCAAGCACCCGATCACGGTCTTCGTCGCCTACCGGGTGGCGCTGGGCGCCGTCCTGCTCGTCCTGCTCGGCACCGGCGTCATGCAGGCGACCTGAGCCGCCCGTAGGCTTGCCGGTCGTGCCGACCCTCCTGCTCATCCGTCACGGCCGCACGGCCGCCAACGCCGGCGGCGTCCTCGCCGGGTGGACCCCCGGGATCGGCCTCGACGAGACCGGCGTCGCGCAGGCGCAGGCGGTCGCCGCCCGGGTCGGCGCCGTGCCGCTGGCCGCCGTCGTCTCCAGCCCGCTGCAGCGCTGCCTCGAGACGGCCGGTCACGTGACGGCCGTCGCCGGGCCCGACGGTGCGCCGCGCCCGGACGTCGTCGTCGACGACCGGCTCGGGGAGTGCCGCTACGGGGACTGGACCGGCCGGCCGCTCGCCGAGCTCGCCAAGGAGCCGCTGTGGCGGGTCGTCCAGGCCCACCCGTCGGCCGTGACGTTCCCCGGCGCCGAGGGCGAGTCGATGCTGACGATGCAGCACCGCGCGGTGAGCGCCGTCCGCGAGCACGACGCGCGCGTGGCCGCCGAGCACGGCGACGGCGCGGTGTGGGCCGCGTTCAGCCACGGCGACGTCATCAAGGCGGTCCTCGCCGACGCCCTGGGGATGCACCTCGACGCCTTCCAGCGGATCGTCGTCGACCCCTGCTCGGTCTCCGTCGTCCGGTACACGGCGCTGCGGCCGTTCGCGGTGCGGGTCAACGACGTCGGCGGGGACCTCGCGGCCGTCGTCCCGCCGCCGCCGAAGGAGGGCGAGGACGGCGCCGAGGCGTCCGACGCGGCCGTCGGCGGAGGCGCGGGAGCGCCCGCCGCACCGACCGCGTAGGGTCGCAATCATGCCTCGACAGGTCTTCGACTACGACCCGCCGGAGCGGTTCGTCGCAGGGACGGTCGGCCAGCCCGGCCAGCGCACCTTCTTCCTCCAGGCCCGCAGCGGCGAGCGCGTCACGAGCGTCGCGCTGGAGAAGACGCAGGTGCAGCTGCTCGCCGAGCGGGTCAACGACATGCTCGACGAGGTCGTCCGGCGCACCGGTGGCAACGCCGCCGTGCCCGCGGTCGCCCCGACGGGCACCGAGGACACCCGGCCGCTGGACGCCCCGATCGAGGAGGAGTTCCGGGTCGGCACGATCAGCCTGGCCTGGGACGGCGAGGCCGAGCGCGTCGTCATCGAGTGCTTCGAGGTCAACGAGGCGGGCGAGGGCGAGGACGACACCGAGGACCTCCCGGACACCGACGAGGCCGCCACCGGCACGGTGCTGCGGGTCTCGCTGACCGGCACGCTCGCCCGCGCGTTCGCCAAGCGCGCGCTCGCCGTCGTCGCGGCCGGCAGGCCTCCCTGCCCGTTCTGCGGCAACCCGCTCGACCCGGAGGGGCACGTGTGCCCCCGCGCCAACGGGTACCGCCGCTGAGGTGAGCACCACCCCCGAGCCGGACGACGCCGGCGCACCGCTCGACGAGGGCGACGTCGTCACCGTCCTCACCCTCGGCGAGCTCGAGGTGCGCGGCCGGATGGTCGACGCGAGCAACGCGACGCTGCTCGCCGCCGCGACGCTGGACGGCGTCGAGCAGCTGTGCGTCTACAAGCCGGTCGCCGGCGAGCGGCCGCTGTGGGACTTCCCGTCGCGGACGCTGTCCCGGCGCGAGGTCGCCGCGTACGTGCTGTCCGCCGCCGCGGGCTGGGACGTCGTCCCGCCGACGGTCCTGCGCGACGGGCCGTTCGGGCCCGGCAGCGTGCAGGCGTGGGTCGACAGCGGACCGGGGGAGGAGGACGGCGTCCCGGCGGCGCCCGAGCCCGGTGCCGACCTCGTCGACGTCGTCGCGCCGCACCGCCTGCCGTCCGGCTGGCTGACCGTGCTCGACGCCGAGGGACCCGACGGGCGCCCGCTCGTTCTCGCGCACGCCGACGACCCGGCGCTGCGCCGGATGGCGGCCTTCGACGCCGTCGCGAACAACGCCGACCGCAAGGGCGGCCACGTGCTGCGGGACCGCTTCGGGCGGGTCTTCGGCGTCGACCACGGCCTGACGTTCAACACCGACCACAAGCTGCGCACGGTGCTGTGGGGCTGGGCCGGACGGCGCCTCGAGCCGGCGCTCGCCGAGGGCGCCGACCGCCTCGCCGCCGACCTCGCCGGCGACGGCGCCCTCACCGCCGCGCTGCTCGACCTGCTCGACGCCGACGAGGTCGAGGTCACGGCGCGCCGGGCGGCCGACCTCGCCCGCGCCGGGCGCTTCCCGCGGCCGCGTCCGGGGCACCCGACGATCCCCTGGCCCGCCTTCTGAGGCGTGACGGGGGGACCGTTACGCTCACCCGGTGACTGCCTGGCCCACCTGCTCGGTCCCCTCCCTGCCCGGCACCGGCGCCCCGGTCCGCGTGTTCGACTCCTCGCGCGGCGCGGTGGTCACGACGACCCCCGACGGCACGGCCCGGCTCTACGTCTGCGGGATCACGCCCTACGACGCGACGCACCTCGGGCACGCCTCGACGTACGTCGCCTTCGACCTGCTCAACCGGGCATGGCGCGACGCCGGCCACCCGGTGCGCTACGTGCAGAACGTCACCGACGTCGACGACCCGCTGCTCGAGCGGGCCGCGGCGACCGGGCGGGACTGGCGCGAGATCGCCGCCGAGCAGACCGCGCTCTTCGCCGAGGACATGACCGCGCTCGGCGTCCTGCCGCCGGACGTCTACATGGGCGCCGTCGAGGGCATCCCGCTCGTCGTCGAGGCCACCGACGCGCTCGTGGCGTCCGGGGCGGCGTACCGGCTCCCGACCCCCGACGGCTCGGCGTCCGACGTCTACTTCGACGTGACGTCCGACCCGGCGTTCGGCGCCGTCTCCGGCTACGACGCCGCCACGATGCGCGCGCTCTTCGCCGAGCGCGGCGGCGACCCCGACCGCGAGGGCAAGCGGCACCCGCTCGACCCGGTGCTGTGGCGCGGCGAGCGCCCCGGCGAGCCGTCGTGGGAGGGCGGCGACCTCGGACGCGGCCGGCCCGGCTGGCACATCGAGTGCACGACGATCGCCCTGGCCCACCTCGGGCTCGGCTTCGACGTCCAGGGCGGCGGCGCGGACCTGCGCTTCCCGCACCACGAGATGAGCGCGGCGCACGCCCACGCGCTGCACGCGGACGGTCCGTTCGCGCGGGCCTACGTGCACACCGGAATGGTCGGGCTCGACGGGCAGAAGATGAGCAAGAGCCTGGGCAACCTCGTCTTCGTCTCCCGGCTGCGGGCCGCGGGTGTCGAGCCGCCGGCCATCCGCCTGGCGATCCTGGCCCACCACTACCGCTCGGACTGGGAGTGGACCGACGCCGGCCTCGCCGCCGCCGTCGCCCGCCTCGACCGCTGGCGCGCCGCGCTCTCCCGCGACCACGGCCCCTCGGCCGACGAGACCCTCGCGACGATGCGGGCCTGCCTGTCCGACGACCTCGACGCCCCCGGGGCGCTGGCCGCCGTCGACGCCTGGGCGGACGCCCAGCTCGCGACCGGCGGCGACCTCGAGGGCGCCCCCGGCGTCGTCGCCCGCGCCCTCGACGCCCTCCTCGG
>JBQGCR010000802.1:0-3714 GCA_052038585.1 Kineosporiaceae bacterium | reverse complement strand
CGCCGGCAGCGGCCTGCTCGCCGCGCGACGACCGCGGCCCGGGGCCGCCATGGTCTTCGCGCTGGGGCTCGTCGCCGCCGTCGCCGCCGCGACCCGGCCGAGCGCCGGCGTCGTCTCCGTCCTCCCGTCGATGACCGGGGCGCTCGTGGGGCTGGCGGCCCTGCGGTACCTGCTCCGGCGGCCGGCCCGGCGTACACGAGGGGGACGACGGGCCGTCCTCATCGGTGGGGGCCTCACGGCCCTCGCCGCGGCGTCCGGCGGGCTGGGCCAGCTCCTGGCCCGCCGGACGTCCGGACCCACCCCCGCCACCCTCGCCCTGCCCGCGCCCGTCGAGCCGGCCCCGCCGCTGCCGGCGGACGCGACGCTGCCCTCGCAGCCGGCCGGCCTCACCGCCTTCCGCACCCCGAACCGGGACTTCTACCGGATCGACACCGCGCTCACCGTGCCGCGCGTCGACGCCTCGACGTGGCGGCTGCGGGTGCACGGCCTCGTCGACCGCGAGGTCAGCCTCGACCTCGCCGAGATCCTCGACTCCCCCCTCGTCGAGCGCTGGGTCACCCTGACCTGCGTCTCCAACGAGGTCGGCGGTCCCCTCGCCGGCAACGCCACGTGGCTCGGCCTGCCCGTGCGGGACGTGCTCGAGCGGGCCGGTGTGCGCAGCGGCGCCGACATGGTGCTCTCGCGCTCGGCCGACGGCTGGACCGCCTCGACCCCGCTGTCCGCCCTGACCGACGGGCGCGAGGCGCTCCTCGCGGTCGGGATGAACGGCAGCGCCCTGCCGTACGAGCACGGCTTCCCCGTGCGGATGGTCGTGCCCGGCCTCTACGGCTACGTGTCCGCGACGAAGTGGCTCACCGAGCTCGAGGTCACCCGCTTCGCCGACGCCACCGCCTACTGGACCGACCGCGGCTGGGCGCCGCAGGCGCCGATCAAGGTGGCGAGCCGGATCGACGTCCCGAAGGCCTTCGCCCGGGTGCCCGCCGGGCCGGCCGTCGCCGCCGGCGTCGCCTGGGCGCAGACCCGCGGCGTCGAGCGGGTCGAGGTCCGGGTGGACGACGGCGAGTGGTCCGACGCCGAGATCGCCACCGGCGCAGGCCCGGACGTCTGGGCCCAGTGGCGCTGGACCTGGGACGCCACCCCCGGCAACCACACCCTCGAGGTCCGGGCGACCGACGCCGAGGGCACCACCCAGCCGGCCGAGCGCCGGCCCCCCAAGCCCGACGGTGCCACCGGATGGCACTCCGTCGTCGTGCGCGTGGACTGAGCGCCGTCCGAGGACCGCGCCTCCCCGCACCGCACCACCCCCACCCCTACCGAGAGGTCACCACCGTGAAGATCCGTCGTACCTTCGCCGTCCCCGCCGTCGCCTCGCTGGCCCTGTTCACCGCGGCCTGCGGCGGCAGCGACTCCACGACCGAGGGTGCCGCCCCGGCCCCCGCGACGTCGTCGTCCTCGGCCCCGATGCCCACCGAGACCTCCTCGGACATGGGCGGCTCGGAGGCCATGGCCGGCCCGGTCGGCCCCGGCTGCGCCGCCTACGCCGAGGCCGTGCCGTCCGGCGCCGGCTCCGTCGAGGGCATGGCCCAGGACCCGGTCGCGACCGCCGCGTCGAACAACCCGCTGCTCAAGACCCTCGTCGCGGCCGTCTCCGGCCAGCTCAACCCCAAGGTCAACCTCGTCGACACGCTCAACGGCGGCGAGTTCACGGTCTTCGCGCCGGTCGACGACGCCTTCGCCAAGGTGCCGGCCGCGACGATCGAGACCCTGAAGACCGACGACGCCCTGCTCACCAAGGTGCTGACCTACCACGTCGTGCCCGGCCAGCTCTCGCCGAGCGAGGTCGTCGGCATGCACGAGACGGTCGAGGGCGGCAGCGTCGACGTCACCGGCACGCCGGACATGCTCAAGGTCGACGGCGCCAACGTCATCTGCGGCGGCGTCGAGACCGCCAACGCGACGGTGTACCTCGTCGACTCGGTGCTCATGCCGAAGAGCTGATCGTCGAGCAGACTCAGGGACTGTGTGGCCGAGGAGACCGGACGTGGGACAGCAGCACCTTCGCGTGGTGGACGACGACGGCGAGCCGTCGGGCGGGTCACCGGAGGCGCTGCTGTCCCGCGTGGCCCGCGGGGACACCGCGGCCTTCGAGGCCCTCTACGACGTCCTCAGCGGACCGGTCTACGGCGTGTGCCTGCGGGTCGTCCGCGACCCGGCGCAGGCCGAGGAGGTCGCGCAGGAGGTGCTCGTCGAGGTCTGGCGGCAGGCGGCGCGGTACGCCCCGTCGCTCGGCAGCGCGCGGTCCTGGGTCCTGACGATCGCCCGGCGCCGGGCGGTGGACCGGGTGCGCTCGGCGCAGGCGTCGACGGACCGCGAGGTCCGGGCGGCGACCGCGCAGACCACCCCGGAGTTCGACGAGGTCTCCGAGACCGTCGAGACCCGGCTCGAGCAGCAGGCGGTCCGGCGGTGCCTCGAGGGGCTCACCGTCGTCCAGCGCGAGGCGGTCGACCTCGCGTACTACAGCGGCTACACGCACACAGAGGTGGCAGCGGTGCTCGACGTGCCGCTCGGAACGGTCAAGACTCGACTGCGCGACGGGCTCATCCGGCTGCGCGACTGCCTGGGGGTGACAGCATGAGCACGACACCGCTCGGCCCCGGCCCGGACGTGCACACGCTCACCGGCGCCTACGCCGCCGACGCCCTCGACGGCGCCGACCGCGAGCAGTTCGAGGCGCACCTCGCGGTGTGCGAGGACTGCCGCGAGGAGGTCCGCGGGCTGCGCGAGACCGTCGCGCTGCTCGGGGTCGCGGCGTCCGTGCCGCCGCCGCAGCGGCTCAAGGCCTCGGTGCTCGACCAGGTCTCCCGCACCCCCCAGCTCCCGCCGCTGCCCGTCGCGGCCCCGGCGGTCCCGGCGCCGCGCCGCTCGGCCGGCTCCCGGCTGCTCGCGGCCGCCGCGGCGCTCGTGCTGGTCGCCGGGCTCGGCGTCGGGGTGCTCGGGCTCCAGGCCCGGCAGGACGCGCAGCAGCAGGCGCAGCAGGCCCGCGAGGCGGCCCGGCAGGCCCAGGTGGAGCTGGGCAGGATCCAGGCCGTGATCGCCGACCCGTCGGCCCGGACGATCCGGCAGCCGGTGAGCGGCGGCGGGACGGCGACCGTCGTCGTGGCCGGCCGCGAGGCGGTCCTCCTCGGCGCCGACCTGGAGCCGCTGCCCGCCGACCGGCTCTATCAGCTCTGGTACGTCGGCGGGGACGGCCGCATCACCTCCGCAGGACTGGGTCCGGCGGCCGCCGACGGCGCCGGCCGCTGGTCCCGCCTGCTCGAGGGTGTGCCCACCGGCACCGCCGTCGCCATCTCCGTCGAGCCGCTCGGCGGCAGCCCGCAGCCGACGACGATCCCCCTCGTCGCCGTCCAGACCTGACGGGAACCAGACGGCGGGTGCCGGTGTTGCAGCAGGTGCCGCCCCACCAGGTCCATCCCGGCCCGGCGGCGAAGGAGGATTCGGATGCTGTTCGGTAGCAAGCTGAAGACGACGATGGTGAGCAGGGACGACGCCCTGTCCGGCCGGCCCACCCGGCCCTACGCGGTCCCGGCGGAGCACGCCGTGCTCGGCACCCCGCTCGAGGGCCCGTGGCCCGAGGGCACCCAGGTGCTCTACGTGGCGATGGGCTGCTTCTGGGGCGCGGAGAAGGCGTTCTGGAGCCTGCCCGGCGTCGAGACG
>JBQGCR010000801.1:0-3977 GCA_052038585.1 Kineosporiaceae bacterium | reverse complement strand
TCTTCCGCGTGCTGGCCCCGCAGCTCGAGCCCGGGTCGGGGACGGTGCTCGACCTGTCCCCGGAGTGGCAGCAGGCCCGCGAGCGGGCGACGGACGCGCTGACGACGGCGCCGCTCGTCGCCGCGGTCGGCGAGCGCGGCGTCGGGCGGACGACGGTGCTCGCGCAGGCCCTGCGCCGGCAGATGCCCCGCGGCCGGATCCTCGCGGCGGCCACCCCCCCGCCGACGGACGTCGAGGCCTGGCTCGACCTGTGGCTGCCCGAGGTCGGCAAGCCGGACACCGCCGTCGTCGTCCGCGACGTCGACGCCCTGCCGACCTGGGTGGCCGAGCGCCTGCGCGACCGGGTCCACGCCGCGGGGCGGAGCGTGCCCGTCGTCGTCACCGCGTCGTCCTTCGAGGACGTCCCGGCGCCGCTCGCCGCGCTCGTGCGCACCGTCGTCGCCGTCCCCCCGCTGCGCGAGCGCCCCGAGGACGTCCTGCCGCTCGCCCGGCACGTCGCCCGAGGGGTGCGTGGGCGCGAGGTCGAGTTCACCGCACCCGCGCAGCGGGCGCTGCACGACCACGGCTGGCCCGGCAACGTCGGCGCCCTCGTCGCGGTGGTGCAGCAGGCGGTGCGCGTCACCGACGTCGTCGACGTCCGCCACCTGCCCCCCGAGGTGCTCTCCGCCCCCGGCCGCCGCCTGACCCGGATCGAGACCTTCGAGCGCGACGAGATCGTCCGCGTCCTCTCCCGCCCGGGGATCACCACGGCCGAGGCCGCCGAGGAGCTCGGCATGTCCCGCGCGACGATCTACCGCAAGCAGGCCCTCTACGGCCTCAGGCTCCGCTGACCCTCGCTCCCCCGTGATCATGAACGGTCCAGGCGTGATCATGGACAGTTGACCTGCCTCCGAGTGGCAGCGGGGCGCCCGGCGGAGGAGCATGACCCCCGACGTGTCCGACACGGGGGACATGACGGGAGGCCGGGCGTGACCCCCACCCTGGGCTCGTGGCTGTGGGACAGCCCCGGCATCGGCGTCGCCGTCTGGGACGGGCGCTGCCGCTACGTCGCGATCAACGACGAGCTGGCCCGGCTCAACGGGCGCACCCCGGAGGAGCACGTCGGACGCCTCCCGGTCGACGTCGTCGGCCAGCCCTTCGCGGAGCCGCTCACCGCGCTCGTCCAGGAGGTCCTGCGCAGCGGGGACGTCATCGGCCTCGAGCTGTCCGACGCCGACCACGTGTGGGAGACGGTCTGGCTGCGCCGGGGCACCGGCGACGACGTCCGCGTGGTCTGCGTCGCCGTCGACGTGACGGCCCAGCGCGCGCCGGCCGTCGGGGACGTCCCCGCCTCCCGCTCGGCGGCGTGGACGTCGCGGCTGCTCGCGGCGGTCGTCGCGCTCGCGGACACGGCGACGACGCCGACCTCGCTGTCCCAGGCGCTCGCCGACGTCGTCTCCTCCCTCGGCGCGGGCAGCGCGGCGGTCGGCCTCGTCGAGGACGGTTCGCTCGTCTTCCCTGCCGACCTGGAGAGCGCGGCGTCCGGCGGCCCGCCCCGGCTCGACGGCGCCTCGGACGACCCCGAGGCCCGCGCCGTCCGGACGGGCCTGCCGGTCTGGGTCCCGGGCGGCCCGGGCGAGCCGGGCGAACAGGGCGCGCCGGGCGGCCGGGCGCGGGCGGCCCTGCCCCTGCGCGGCGTCACCGGGGACGTGCTCGGCGTGCTGCGCCTCGTCTGGGACCAGCCGCAGGAGTTCGGCGTCACGCAGCGCACCTTCCTCGAGGCCGCGGCCGGGCACGTCGCCCGGGCCGTGGCCCGGCTCCTGCTGTCGCAGTCCGAGCAGCGGGCCCGCGAGGAGGCGTCCGCCGCCCGGGAGCGCTCCGCCCGGCTGCTCTCCCTGGCCCAGCAGCTCAACGGGACGACGACGACCGACGAGGTCGCCCGCACCCTGTGGACCGCGCTCCTGCCGGTGGGCGCCGTCGGCGGAGGGATCGGGCTGCTCGACCGGGACGCCGGGCTCATGCGGATCGCGGCGGTCTGGGGCGGCGTCGCGTGGCCCGACGTGCCGCTGACGAGCGACCTGCCGTTCGTCCACGCCGCCCTGCGGACCCGCTGGACCACCGTGGCCCGCGACGAGCTCGAGGCGACGAATCCCGCTGCGGCGCAGTGGATGCGCGAGGTCGGGTCCCGCACCGCGCTCGCCCTGCCGCTCGTCGACCGCGGCCGGACCGTCGGGAGCCTCTCGGTGCACCTCGCGGCCACGGCGCTCGACGACACCGAGCGCGAGTACCTCCAGACCGTCGCGGCGCTCACCGCGCAGGCGCTCGCCCGGGCGGCGGCGCAGGAGCGGGCGCACGCCTCCCTCGTCCGGCTCCAGCACGCGCTCCTGCCGGTCCGGCTCGACCGGACCGACTGCGTCCGGGCCAGCGCGGGCTTCCGGGCGTCGCGCCTGGCCGGCGAGGTCGGCGGCGACTTCTACGACGTCGTCGCCCTGCCCGACGGCGGCGCCGTCCTGCTCCTCGGCGACGTCGAGGGCCACGACCTCGACGCCTCCGCCGTCATGGGCCAGCTCCGTGCGGTCCTGAGAGCCCATGCGCTGGAAGGACTCTCGCCGCTCGAGGTGCTCACCCGGGCCGACGCTTTCCTGTCCGACCTGCCCGCCGGACGGCTCGCCACCGTCGTCGTCGCCGAGGTGCGCCCGGACAGCCGGCTGCTCGTGCTGTCCAGCGCCGGGCACCTGCCGGGCGTGCTGCTCGGGCCACGGCCCCGGCTGCTCGACGTCACCGCCGACCCGCCGCTCGGGCTCGGACCGGTCCGCCGGCACGAGCGGCTCCTGCCGTTGGAGGACCACTCCCGGCTGCTGTTCTTCACCGACGGGCTCGTCGAGACCCGCGACCGCGACATCGACGACGACCTCGCCGGACTGCTCACCGACCTCGAACGGCTCGGGGGCCTGCCCGACGAGGACCTCGTCCGGGAGCTGCTGTCGTCCGCCGGCTCCGACACCGGGGACGACGCCGCCGTCCTGCTCGTCGACGTCCGCCCGCTCCAGGAGCCGGCGAGCGACGTCCGCGAGCGGCGGCTGCCGCCGAGCCGGCGCAACGTCCACCTCAGCCGGCACTGGGCCCGCGGGGTGTGGCGGGACTGGGACGTCGGCGAGGAGGCGGCCGGCGTGCTCGACCTCGTGCTCGCCGAGCTGCTGTCCAACGCGGTCCGCGTCGCCGACACCGACGTCTGCCTGCGGCTGCGGCGCGAGCCGGGGACGCTCGTCGTCGAGGTCAGCGACGACAGCCCGCGCGAGCCGCGGGTCACCGCCGGGGCGGGCGCGGGCGCCGAGCAGACGTGGGGCCGGGGGCTGTCGATCGTCGACGCCCTCTCGGCCGGGTGGGGCGTCGACTGGCACGGCGACGCCGGCAAGACGGTCTGGGCCCGCGTCGGCGCCTGAGCGGACCCCGGGCGGGGGCGCCGGCCCGTCTCGTCAGGGCCGCTCGACGTCCGCCGAGACCTCGACCGACCCGTCGAGCACGCCGCGGAACCACGCCGCGAGCCGGCGCTCGCACGTGACGGGACGGTCGAAGGCGACCCGCGTCGTCATCACGCCGTCGGCCTCGAGCCGGGTCACCTCGAGGCCCCCGGCGTCGACCGCGGTGAGGACGGCACCGCCTTCGGCCACGGGGCGGCCGGTGACCCGCTCGGCGAGCTCGGCGACCTCGTGGGCGTGCCCGGCGTTGAGGTGGCCGAGCACCTGCGGCCCGCGGACCGACCAGTGGTCCGGGGCCGCCGCCTCGAAGGCGGTGACGTCGACCGGCGTCCGTGCGCGGTCCCCGCCCACGGCGACGAGCACGACCGCGGTGAGTGCGAGGCGGACGGCGACGAGCCCGTCCGCGCCGTCCCCGTGCCCGCAGGCCCGGCCGGCGGCGACGGCGTCGAGCACGTGCCCGACGTGGCCGCGCGGCAGGGGCGGCGAGCAGGAGCCGGCGAGCTCGAGCGCGTGGGGGTC
>JBQGCR010000800.1:0-4536 GCA_052038585.1 Kineosporiaceae bacterium | reverse complement strand
CGCCGCCCGGACGCCCGCGCGGCGTCGACGCCCCGGCGCAGCGCGTGGGCGGCGCGGCCGAGGACGGCGTCGACGTCGGCGCCGCGGAAGTCCTCGACGACGAGCTCGCGCTGGTGCACCGAGCCCGCGAGGTCGACGGTGCACGTCGCGACGTAGTCGACGTTGATCTCCAGGCCGATCCCCACGGGGCCGCGGGGGTGCCACCACACGGAGATGCCCGGCCGGCCGATGACCGGCTCGACGGGCGGCCAGGCGACGTCGACCGGGGACGAGGGGCCGCCGGCGTGGGGCGGGCGCTCGGCGAGCAGGTGCGCCTCGAGGAGGTCCTCGATGAGCGAGGAGACGGTGCCCTTCGTCAGGCCGGTGCGCGCGGCGAGCCGGGCCCGGGAGACCGGTCCGGTCTCGGCGAGCTCGCGCAGGACGAGGGCGAGGTTGTGCTCCCGCAGCGTGGCCTGGCGCGCGGGCTCTCGGTGGGGCGGTCGCACGGCAGGAGCCTATTCGTTCGACGGGTGGATGAAAAGCGCCGGACGGGCCGTGTCATGGCGCCGGAACCGTTGACCTGGACCGCGACAGGGACTACGTTCATCCATCGAACGAAGTACCCCGTCGTCACCGTCGTCGCATCGGAGGACCACCATGGCAGCCGCCCCCACCCCCGCGGACAGGTTCACCTTCGGCCTGTGGACCGTCGGCTGGACGGGCGTCGACCCGTTCGGCGTCGGCACCCGCTCCGCGCTCGACCCGGTCGAGGCCGTGCACAAGCTCGCCGAGCTCGGCGCCATGGGCGTGACGTTCCACGACGACGACCTCATCCCGTTCGGCAGCGACGAGTCGGCGCGCACCGCCGTCATCGAGCGCTTCACCAAGGCCCTGGCCGAGACCGGCCTCAAGGTCCCCATGGTGACGACGAACCTGTTCAGCCAGCCCGTCTTCAAGGACGGCGGCTTCACCTCCAACGACCGCGCGACGCGCCGCTACGCGATGCGCAAGGTCATGCGGAACATGGACCTCGCCGCCGAGCTCGGCGCGCAGACCTACGTCTTCTGGGGCGGTCGCGAGGGCTCGGAGACCGACGCGTCGAAGGACGTCCGGGCGGCCCTGAGCCGGTTCCGCGAGGCGATCGACACCCTCGCGCAGTACTCGGTCGACAAGAACTACGGGCTGCGGTTCGCCATCGAGCCCAAGCCGAACGAGCCGCGCGGCGACATCCTCCTGCCGACCGTCGGGCACGCGCTCGCCTTCATCAACAGCCTCGAGCACGCCGACATGGTCGGCCTCAACCCCGAGGTCGGGCACGAGCAGATGGCCGGCCTGAACTTCGTCCACGGCATCGCCCAGGCGCTGTGGCACGGCAAGCTCTTCCACATCGACCTCAACGGCCAGCGCGGCATCAAGTTCGACCAGGACCTCATGTTCGGTCACGGCGACCTGCTCAACGCGTTCCACCTCGTCGACCTGCTCGAGACCGCCGGCTACGACGGCCCGCGCCACTTCGACTACAAGCCGCTGCGCACCGAGGGCTACGAGGGCGTCTGGGCGTCCGCGGCCGCGAACATGCGCACGTACCTGCTCCTCAAGGAGCGTGCCGAGGCCTACCGCGCCGACCCCGAGGTCCAGGAGGCGCTCGCCGCCGCCCAGGTGCCCGAGCTCTCGGTGCCGACGCTCGCCGAGGGCGAGACGTACGAGGACCTGCTCGCGGACCGCTCGGCGTTCGAGGACTTCGACGCCGTCGCCGCCGGCGAGCGCAACGCCGGGTTCGTCCGGCTCGACCAGCTGGCGATCGAGCACCTCCTCGGCGCACGCTGACACCCTGCACACCGACTCCGCGAGCGAAGGACACCACAGCGATGGCGCTGGTCGCCGGCATCGACTCCTCGACCCAGTCCTGCAAGGTCGTCATCCGGGACGCCGAGACCGGCGCCCTCGTCCGTGAGGGGCGGGCCCTGCACCCGGACGGGACGGAGGTCCACCCCGACGCGTGGTGGGACGCGCTCGTCGAGGCCGTCGAGCAGGCCGGAGGCCTGGCCGACGTCGAGGCGGTGGCCGTCGGCGCCCAGCAGCACGGCATGGTCGTGCTGGACGCCGACGGCCAGGTGGTCCGTCCCGCGCTGCTGTGGAACGACACCCGCTCGGCCCCCCAGGCCCGGCGCCTCACCGAGGAGCTCGGCGCGGACGTGTGGGCGCAGGCGGTGGGCCTGGTGCCGGTGGCCTCCTTCACCGTCACCAAGCTCGCCTGGCTCGCCGAGAACGAGCCGGAGAACGCGGCCCGCGTCGCCGCGGTCTGCCTGCCGCACGACTGGCTGACGTGGCGGCTCGCCGGACCCGCGTCCGGCGAGCGCCTCGGCGAGCTCGTCACCGACCGGGGCGACGCGTCGGGCACCGGCTACTACGCCCCCGCCACGGGCGAGTACCGCCGGGACCTGCTCGAGCGGGCGCTCGGGCACGACGCCGTCCTCCCCCGGGTCCTCGGCCCGGGCGAGGTGGCGGGCGTGACCGACGGGGCGCTGTCGACCGGGGCGAAGCTCGGCCCCGGCACCGGCGACAACATGGCCGCCGCGCTCGCGCTCGGGGCCCGGCCGGGCGACGTCGTCGTCTCGATCGGCACCTCCGGCGTCGTCAGCGCCGTCGCCGAGGTGCCCGCGAGCGACGCCGAGGGCACCGTCGCGGGCTTCGCCGACGCGACGGGCCACTACCTGCCCCTCGTGTGCACGCTCAACGCCGCCCGCGTGCTCGACGCGACGGCCCGGATCCTCGGCGTCGACCACGAGGGCCTGGCGGACCTCGCGCTCTCGGCGCCCGAGGGGTCCGGCGGGCTCGTCGTCGTGCCCTACCTCGAGGGTGAGCGGACGCCCAACCGCCCGGACGCCACCGGGGCGGTGCACGGCCTGCGCCTGGAGACCTCGACGCCGGCGCACCTGGCCCGCGGGACGGTCGAGGGGCTGCTCTGCGGCCTCGCCGACGGCCTCGACGCCCTCGCCGACCAGGGCGCGAAGATCGAGCGCGTGCTCCTCGTCGGCGGCGGGGCGCGTTCGCGCGCCGTCCAGCAGATCGCCCCCGCCGTCCTCGGTCACCCGGTCCTCGTGCCGCCGCCGGGCGAGTACGTCGCGAACGGCGCGGCCCGGCAGGCGGCGTGGGTGCTCCTCGGCACGCCGGAGCCGCCGACGTGGACCCTCGACGGGACGATGACCTTCGAGGCCGAGCAGACGCCGGGTGTCCGGGAGCGGTACGCCGCCGTCCGGGACATGACGGCGACGCAGCCGCGCTGAAGGTCCCGGCGAGGTCGCGACGCAGGTCCCGGGTCACGGGGCGACGCGCAGGTCCCCGCGTGGTTACGCTGGCGCGGTGAGCGAGGTCCGTCTGGGGATGCCGGTGCTGCGTCCCGCCGCGAGAGCCGTCCCCGGCCTGCCCGCGGACCGGCCGGCCGACCCCCGGCTCACCGACCGCTTCGGCCGGGTCGCGACCGACCTGCGGGTCAGCCTCACCGACCGCTGCAACCTGCGCTGCTCGTACTGCATGCCGCCCGAGGGCCTGGACTGGATGGCCGACGAGCGGGTGCTGTCCGACGACGAGATCGTCCGGCTCATCACCGTGGCCGTCGAGCGGCTCGGGGTCGAGGAGGTGCGGTTCACCGGCGGGGAGCCGCTGCTGCGCAAGGGGCTGGAGAAGATCGTCGCGGCGACGACGGCGCTGCGGACCGCCACCGGCGCCGTGCCGCAGACCGCGCTGACGACGAACGGCCTCGGCCTCGAGCGCCGGGCCGCGGGCCTGGCGGCCGCGGGCCTGCACCGGATCAACGTCTCCCTCGACACGCTCGACCGGGCCCGCTTCGCCGCGATCACCCACCGCGACCGGCTGCCGGACGTCCTCGCCGGCCTCGCCGCCGCGACGGCCGCCGGGCTCTCGCCGGTCAAGGTCAACACGGTGCTGCTGCGCGGGGTCAACGACGACGAGGCCGTGCCGCTCGTGCGCTGGGCGCTCGACCACGGCTACGAGCTGCGCTTCATCGAGCAGATGCCCCTCGACGCGCAGGGCGCCTGGGAGCGCGCCGAGATGGTCACCGCCTCCGACATCCTCGCGATGCTCCAGGCGGAGTTCGACCTCGTGCCGTCCCACCCCGCGACCCGCGGCGCCGCTCCGGCGGAGACGTGGCTCGTCGGCGGCGGCGCGGACGGGCAGCCGCGCGGGCGGGTCGGCATCGTCGCCTCGGTGACCCGGCCCTTCTGCGGCGACTGCGACCGTACCCGCCTGACCGCGGACGGCCAGGTGCGCAACTGCCTCTTCGCCCGCGGCGAGACCGACCTGCGCGCCCTGCTGCGCGACGGCGCGGACGACGCCGTCGTCGCCGACGTGTGGCGCACGGCCATGTGGGGCAAGCTCGCCGGCCACGGGATCGACGACCCGTCGTTCCTCCAGCCGGACCGTCCGATGAGCGCGATCGGGGGCTGAGGGTGCTCGTCACCGTCCGGTACTTCGCCGGCGCCGCCGCCGCGGCCGGGACGTCCGAGGAGAAGGTCGAGGTGCCCGACGGCGCCGACG
>JBQGCR010000799.1:0-3567 GCA_052038585.1 Kineosporiaceae bacterium | reverse complement strand
GTGCGCCGGCTCGTCGCGCTGCTCGGCCGCCCCGGGCCCGACCCGGTCCTCGACGTCGACGCCGGCCTGCGGCCCGAGGGCAAGCAGGGGCCGCTCGTGCGCTCGCTCGCCTCCTACCGCGAGTACTACGCCCGCTGGTCGCTCGTCTGGGAGGCGCAGGCGCTGCTGCGCGCCACGCCCGTCGCGGGGGACCCCGACCTCGCCGCGCGCTTCCTCGACCTCGTCGCCCCCATCCGCTGGCCCGAGGGCGGGCTGGACGCCGGGCAGGTGCGCGAGATCCGCACGCTCAAGGCCCGGATGGAGTCCGAGCGGCTGCCGCGCGGCGCCGACCGCAAGACGCACTTCAAGCTCGGCCACGGCGGCCTGTCGGACGTCGAGTGGGTCGTCCAGCTCGTCCAGCTGCGGCACGCGCACGCGCACCCCGGGCTGCGCACGCCGTCCACCCTCGCGGCCCTCGAGGCGGCGGCGGAGCTGGGGCTCGTCGACGCCGAGCACGCGTCGGCGCTCGCGGGTGCGTGGCGGCTGGCGTCCGCGATGCGCAACGCCGGAGTCCTGTTCCGGGGCAAGGGGGTCGACTCGGTCCCGACCTACGACCGCGACGCCGACGGCGTGGCCCGCATCCTCGGGATGGAGTCAGGGACGGCGCAGGACCTCGCCGAGCGCTACCGGCGGGTGGCCCGTCGGGCGCGGGCGGCCTTCGAGGCCGAGTTCTACGACGCCTGAGCCATCCTTCGACACCGCCGTGCGGCGCGTCTGCGGGCCGTGGCATGCTTCCCGCGTGGCATCGAATCCTGGTGTCCCTGCAGGTCAGGGCGGCGCGGTCTTCGCGGAGGCGACGTTCGACATCGCCTCCGCGCGCTGGACGTGGACCCCGGAGATGTACGTCCTCATCGGCGTGCGCGACACCGGGCAGGACCCCACGACCCTCGTCTTCGAGCGGATGCACCCCTCCGACCGACCGGTCGTCACGCAGGTGCTGCAGCGGGCCGTCCGCGAGCCCGGGCCGTTCGCGGGGCAGTACCGGCTGCGCGACGACGAGGGCCGTGAGCGGGTCATCGCCTACGTCGGTGACGTCATCCGTGACGCCGCGGGGGAGCCGACCGCGCTGCGGGGCATCGCCTTCGACGTGTCACGGGCCAGCCGCCAGGTGTCGGCCGAGGCGGTGGCCGCCGCCACGGCGGACCGCGCGGCCATCGAGCAGGTCAAGGGTGCGGTGATGTTCGCCTACGGGCTCGACGCCGACGCCGCCTTCGGGCTGCTCTCCCGGTACTCGCAGCGGGGCAACGTCAAGCTCGCGACGATCGCGAGCCGGGTGACGGACCTCCTCGCCCAGCAGGCCGAGCCCGGCACCGAGCGCTCGCTGCTCCAGGTGCTCGAGCAGGCGCTGCGTCCCCCGCGCCGCGGGGCGGGCAGTGACGACGGCGAGGCCGAGACCGGCTGAGCCGGACGGACGCCGGCTGTCGAACGTCGGCGCGGGGCCCGCGCGCACCGAACCTAGACTGGACGCCATGCCCGACCGCACGACGACCGTTGTCCCCCGCCTCGACCTGCGCGGACGCCGCCCCGGCCTGCGCGAGCTGCGGGCCGCGCTGCCGCGCGCCGAGTTCGACGTCGAGGCCGCCCTCGCGGCGGTCCGCCCGATCGTCGAGGACGTCCGCGACCGCGGCGCCGCCGCGCTGTACGAGGCCGCCGAGCGCTTCGACGGCGTCCGCCCGCCGGCGCTGCGCGTGCCCGCCGACGTCATCGCCCGCGCGGTCGAGACCCTCGACCCGGTCGTGCGCGCCGCGCTCGAGGAGTCCATCCGTCGCGCCCGGCTCGTCCACGCCGACCAGCGCCGCACCGACACGACGACGCAGGTCGCCGACGGCGGCACCGTCACCGAGCGCTGGGTCCCGGTCGACCGGGTCGGCCTCTACGTCCCGGGCGGTCTCGCGGTGTACCCGAGCAGCGTCGTGATGAACGTCGTCCCCGCGCAGCTCGCCGGCGTGCCGGGGCTCGCCGTCGCCAGCCCGCCGCAGCGCGACCACGGCGGGTGGCCGCACCCGACCATCCTCGCGGCCTGCCACCTGCTCGGCGTCGACGAGGTGTGGGCGATGGGCGGCGCGCAGGCCGTGGCCGCCTTCGCGTACGGCGTCGAGGACGGCGACGACGTCTGCGACCCCGTGTCGCTCGTCACGGGGCCCGGCAACATCTACGTCGCCGCCGCGAAGCGGCTGCTCAAGGGGCTCATCGGCATCGACGCCGAGGCCGGCCCGACCGAGATCGCCATCCTCGCCGACGCGACCGCGGACGCCGACCACGTCGCGTCCGACCTCGTCTCGCAGGCCGAGCACGACCCGCTCGCCGCGGCCGTGCTCGTCACCGACAGCCCGGAGCTCGCGGAGGCCGTCGAGGTCGCGCTCGAGCGCCGGGTCGCGGCGACGAAGCACACCGAGCGCGTCGCCACGGCGCTCGCCGGCCGCCAGTCGGCGGTCGTCCTCGTCGACGACGTCGAGGTGGGGCTGGACGTCGTCAACGCCTACGCCGCCGAGCACCTCGAGGTCATCACGGCCGACGCCGCCGCGGTCGCCGCCCGGGTCACGAGCGCCGGCGCGGTGTTCGTCGGCGCGTGGTCGCCGGTCAGCCTCGGCGACTACTGCGCCGGCTCCAACCACGTCCTCCCGACCGGCGGGTGCGCGGCACACAGCAGCGGCCTGTCGGTGCAGTCCTTCCTGCGCGGCATCCACGTCGTCGAGTACACGCAGGACGCCCTGCGCGAGGTCGGGGCGCACGTCGTCTCGCTCGCCCGCGCCGAGGACCTCCCCGGCCACGGCGAGGCCGTCCTCGCCCGCGTCCCCGAGGTCGAGCCCGGCGCCTGACGCCCGCCTCTGGTCCGGTTCGCCGGACGGCGGTGACATCTCGCCGCCACCCGGCGGACCGGACCAGACCCCGGAGACCGGACCAGAGCCCACGCTGACCCCGCACGTGCGGGCTTTTCGTGGTCGGGCGGTGCGGCGGGCGCGATGACCGCGCACGTGCGGGCTTTTCGTGGTCGGGCGGTGCGGCGGGCGCGATGACCGCGCACGTGCGGGCTTGTCGTCGTCGATCGGGCATCTGCTCGCTTCTCCGCGCGACCTGCCCGGCTGCGTGTGCGACCGCACCGGGACCTGCGCAGGTCGCCGGGAGAAGGCGAACGGCCCGAGCCCGCGTGGTGATGCGCAACACCCCGGGTGGCGGCGACACGCCACGACATCTGGGTGCAGCGTGTTGTCGGTGACCCCACATATGGTGTGTCTCGCAGCTGGTCCTCGATCCACCCTCGGGTGGGGAGAGGGGCAAGAGGGAACCCGGTGAGAGTCCGGGACTGCCCCGCAGCGGTGAGTGGGAACGACCCCCGTCAGAGCACTGGGCCTCCGGGCCTGGGAAGCGACGGGCAGTAGGCGGCGCGAGCCGGGCCCGCGAGTCCGAAGACCTGCCAGTCGCGCCGTCCCCACCCGGGGGCGGCACCTTTCGCGGTCTCGTGGGACGGCCGACGGAGGGCAGGTGGGTCTCCGGGGGACGGTGCACGACGCCGCCCACCCGGCGCTC
>JBQGCR010000798.1:0-5481 GCA_052038585.1 Kineosporiaceae bacterium | reverse complement strand
CCTCCCGGCGCGACGCCGTCGCCTGCCTGCCGGCGAGCCGGCGGCTCGGGCGGCCCGTCGAGGCCGACGGCGCGTCCGCGGTCGGGCTCCTCCTGCGGCTCGGGGCGCCCGACGCCGTCGAGGCCTTCGCCGACCGCGTGCTCGGGCCGCTGCGCCGGGCCGACCCTCGCGGGGTCCTCGCCGCGACGCTGCGGGCCTGGCTCGACGCCGGTGCCTCGCTCGAGGAGGCGGCGACCGCGCTCGGCGTCCACCGGCACACCGTCCGCAGCCGGCTCGACCGCGCCCAGGACGTGCTCGGCCGGCCGCTCGCCGACGCGCACGTCCGGCACGAGGTCTGGCTCGCGCTCCAGGCCCGCGCGGTCCGCGAGCCCGCGTGACGGGGTCGCGATTGCCCAGCAGGCGAAGTTTTCGAGGTGCGGGCAGGCCCCGGGCTTGTGAACATGGGCGCACGGACCTTCACAGGTCCTGCACATGGCACGGCCGCGAACGGACCTGACAGGCGCGAGAAGGGACCGCCCATGGACGGCGTGACGGTGACGCGCATCGGCACCCAGGTGGTGGTGCGACTGTCCGGTGACGTCGGCGACGACCGCCGCTGCCGGCTCGAGCAGGCCCTCGACGAGGTCGCGTCGCTCGCGATCAGCCGGGTGGTCGTCGACCTCGACGACGTCACGACGATCTCCGGCGCCGGCATCGACTTCATCGTCGCGCTCCACCGCCGCTGGCGGATCCGGCTCATGAACACCCCGGTCGACCTGCGCGAGCGCCTGCCGAGGACGAGGTCCGCCGTCGCCGGGTCGTGACCCCGCACCACGCGACCACGATCGCCACGAGGTAGAGGTCCGGTACGGCCGACCCGTACCAAACCTCTACCTGTCGGTGATCTTGACGGCTGCTGCGAGGCTCAGTCGACGACGAGATCCAGAGCGAGGTCGAGGATCGGCGAGGAGTGGGTGAGCCCGCCGACGGACAGGTAGTCGACGCCCGTCGCGGCGTACTGCGCGGCGACCTCGAGGGTCAGCCCGCCGGTCGCCTCGCACTCGACCCTCTCGCCCGGTGCGGCGGCGCGAGCGCGGGCGACGGCCTCGCGCAGGACGTCCGGCGTCATGTTGTCGAGCAGGAGGAACCGCGCCCCGGCCCGCACGGCCTCCTCGGCCTCGGCGGGCGTCTCGGCCTCGACCTGGATGTCGACGTCGGGGAAGCGCGCCCGGATCGCCTCCCACGCGGCGGTGAGCGAACCGGCGGCGTGCTTGTGGTTGTCCTTGACCATGGCGACGTCGAACAGGCCCATCCGCTTGTTCGTCCCGCCGCCGCAGCGCACCGCGTACTTCTCCAGCGGCCGCAGGCCCGGCGTCGTTTTGCGGGTGTCGAGGACGGTCGCGCCGCTGCCGGCGAGCGCGTCGGCCCAGCGGCGCGTGTGGGTCGCGATGCCCGAGGCGCGGCACACGAGGTTGAGCAGGGTCCGCTCGGCGACGAGGAGCACCTGGAGGTTGCCGGACAGGCGGGCGACGACGTCGCCGCGGGCCACCCGGTCGCCGTCGGACGCGCGGACGTCGACGGCCGGCTCGGGCCGGCCGAGCAGGGCCGCGGTCCGGGCGAGGACCGCCGGGACGAGGACGAGCCCGGCGACGACGCCGGCGTCCCGGGCGACGACGTCGGCGGCGCCCGTCGCGTCGTCGGGGATCGTCGCGAGCGTCGTCACGTCGAGGTGGGCCGGCCCGAGGTCCTCGGTGAGCGCGCGGTCGACGAGGTCGGTCACCCAGGTCGGGTCGAGGGCGTCGGTCACGGGGTCTCCTGCAGTCCGCGGAACGTCGTCACGAGCGTCCCGTCCTCGTCGAGCCGGCTCACGAGGCGGCCCCGCCAGGCGTCCGACGCCTCCGGGAAGTCCTCGCGGTAGTGCCCGCCGCGGGTCTCCTCACGCCGTGCCGCGACCGCCGTGAGCGCGCTCGCGACGTGGTGGAGGTTCGTCGTCTCCCACTCGGCCGTCCCGGCGGACGCCGCCGAGCCGGCGTGCCGGCCGACGGCCAGGCCCGCGAGGTCGGCCGCGGCCCGGGCCAGGCCGTCGGCGGTGCGGATGACGCCGGGGCCGGCGGTCGCCGCCCGCTGGACGAACCGCCGCGCGGGCGCGTCGAGCAGCGCCGCGCGGCCGGGCCGCTCGACGGGCTCGCACGGCGGCAGCCCTCCCCCGGAGAGCCGGTCGGAGAGCTCGTCGGCGATCCGGTGCGCGAAGACGAGCCCCTCGAGCAGGGAGTTGCTCGCGAGCCGGTTCGCGCCGTGGACGCCGGTGCACGAGGTCTCTCCGACGGCGTAGAGCCCGCGCAGCGAGGACCGTCCGTCGTGGTCGACGAGCACGCCGCCGGAGTGGTAGTGCTGCGCGGGCGCGACGGGCACGAGGTCCTCGGCGAGGTCGAACCCGTGCTCGGCGAGCGAGGCGCAGATCGACGGGAACCGCTGCCGGACGAACCGTGCACCGAGGTGCCGCGCGTCGAGGTAGACGTGGTCGGCGCCCGTCGCGGCCATCTGCCGGACGATCGCCTTGGCGACGACGTCGCGCGGGGCGAGCTCGGCCATCTCGTGGACGGCCGGCATGAACCGGGCGCCGTCGACGTCGACGAGCCGCGCCCCTTCTCCCCGAACGGCTTCGGAGATGAGCGGCTGCTGGCCGCGGGCGCTGCTGCCGAGCCAGAGCACCGTCGGGTGGAACTGGACGAACTCGAGGTCGGCGACGTCCGCGCCCGCGCGCAGCGCGGCCGCCGTCCCGTCGCCGGTCGCCTCCTTGGGGTTCGTCGTCGACGTGAAGACCTGGCCGATGCCGCCGGTCGCGAGGACGACGGCCCGCCCGAGCGCGGCGCCGACGCCGTTGCGGGCGCCCTCGCCGATGACGTGCAGGGTGACGCCGCAGGCGCGTGGTGCGCCGTCCTCGCCTGCGGCGGTGAGGATGTCGAGCACGAGCGCGTGCTCGATGACCTCGATGCCGGGGTCGTCGCGGACGGCGTCGAGCGCGGCGATGAGCGCCCGGGAGATCTCCGCGCCGGTCGCGTCGCCGCCGGCGTGGGCGATCCGGTCCCGGTGGTGCCCGCCCTCGCGGGTCAGGGCGATCTCGCCGGCGGGCGTCCGGTCGAAGTTCGCGCCGAGGGCGACGAGCTCGCGGACCCGGCGCGGTCCCTCGGTGACGAGCAGCCGCACGGCGGTCTCGTCGCACAGCCCGGCGCCCGCGACGAGGGTGTCGGCGAGGTGCTCCTCCGGGGAGTCCTCCGGGTCCAGGGCCGCCGCGATGCCGCCCTGGGCCCACCGCGTCGAGCCGGCGTTGAGCACGGTCTTGGTCACGAGCAGGACGCGGCCGACCCGCTGCCGCAGCCGCAGCGCCGCGGTGAGCCCGGCGATGCCGGAGCCGACGACGACGACGTCCGCCGTCGTCGTCCAGCCCGGCTCCGGCGCGAGGAGGCGCCGCGCCAGCGTGACGCTCACGCGCCGACCTGGACGAGGGCGTTGTCGATGAGCCGCGTCGTGCCGACCCGCGCGGCCACCGCGAGGAGCGCCTCGCCGCGGTACCACTCCGGGACGTCCTCGAGCGTCACCGGGTGGACGAGCACGAGGTAGTCGACGAGGCACAGCGGCTCGCGGACGCACACCGCGCGGGCGGCGCGGCGCACCGCGCTCGCGCCCTCCGCGGCGACCTCCTCGCCCGCCGCCAGGGCCCGGCTCAGGGTGAGCGCCACCTCGCGGTCGAGGGGGGTGAGATAGGTGTTGCGGCTGCTCATCGCCAGCCCGTCCGGCTCGCGGACCGTCGGGACGGCGACGACGTCGACCCCGAGGTCGAGGTCCTTGACCATCTGCCGGATGAGCAGGAGCTGCTGGGCGTCCTTCTGGCCGAAGTAGGCGCGGGTCGGGCCCGTGAGGTGCAGGAGCTTGGCGACGACGGTGAGGACGCCGTCGAAGTGCCCCGGGCGGGACTGGCCCTCGAGCAGGTCCCCGAGCCGGCCGGCGCTGACCCGCACGAGCGGGTCGCCGCCGGGGTAGACGACGTCCGGTCCGGGCGCGAAGACGACGTCGACGCCCTCGGCGCGGCAGATCTCCAGGTCGGCGTCGAAGGTGCGCGGGTACTTCGCGAGGTCCTCCCCCGCCCCGAACTGCAGCGGGTTGAGGAAGATCGTCACGACGACGGCGTCGTTCTCGGCGCGGGCCCGGCGGACGAGCTCGGCGTGCCCGTCGTGCAGCGCGCCCATGGTCATGACGACGGCGACGGAGCCGGACAGGGCCGCCCGGGCGGCCGCCAGCTCGTCTCTCGTGCGCGCGACGACGGGCGCACCGGTGGCTGCAGTCACGGCGCGCACGCTACCGGTCCGGGGCGTCCCCGCCGTCGTCACCCTGGGCCGCCGTCCCGCCGTCGAGCACGGACGTCACCCGCCCGGCGGCGTCCGCGCGCAGCCGTCCCGCGGCCTGCGCCCGCCGCGCCGTGACCCGCGCGAGGGCGCGGTAGAGGGCGTCGGCGTCGTCGACCCCGCTCGTCGAGAGCACGTCGAGGTGGGCCGCGACCGTCCCGGCGTCGCCGCGGGCGACCGGGCCCGTGAGGGCACCGTCCCCGCTGCGCAGGGTGTTGTCGAGGGCCGCGGTGAGCAGCGGCTCGAGCACCCGGCCGGGGTGCTCGACGCCGGCCGCCGCCAGCAGGTCCATCGCCTGGGCGACGAGGGTGACGAGGTGGTTCGCGCCGTGCGCGAGGGCCGCGTGGTAGAGCGGGCGGTCCTCCTCGGCGACGACGACGGGCTCGGCGCCCATCTCGACGACGAGCGCCTGCGCGATCGGCAGCACGGGGTTCGGGGCGGTGACGCCGAAGCAGCAGTCGGCCACCCGCGGCAGGTCCAGGCTCGTGCCGGTGAACGTCATCGCCGGGTGCAGGGCGAGCGGGATCGCGCCGCAGCCCGACGCGGGGGCCAGGACCTTCCAGCCGTACCGGCCGCTCGTGTGGACGACGAGCTGGCCGGGCTGCCAGGCGTTCGTCGTCGCCAGGCCCTCGACGAGGCCGGGCAGCTCGTCGTCGGGGACGGTGAGCAGGACGAGCTCGCTGCGCTCGACGACGTCCGGGACGTCGAGCACCGGCACGCCGGGCAGGAGGGTCTCGGCCCGCTCGCGGCTCGCCGCGCTCACCGCGCTGGCGCCGACGACGGCGTGCCCGGCGGCCCGCAGGGCGCTGCCGAGGACCGCCCCGACGCGTCCGGCCCCGACGACGCCGACGCCCAACCGGCCGGGACGCTGCTCGCTCGCCACCCGGGAAGGCTAACCTCGCGGCGTGGGACGCCACGAACGCATCGCCGAGCTGGCCGCCGTGACGGGCGGCGCCCCGCTCGAGCTCGCGGACGTCGCGACGGGGCGGGGGATGACGCTGCGCGCGCTGCTCGACGCGGCCGACGCGGCGTCGACGCCGCTGCGGGCCCACGCCGTCGACGAGACGTCCGGGCTCGACGACGACCTGCTGCACGACGC
>JBQGCR010000797.1:0-9795 GCA_052038585.1 Kineosporiaceae bacterium | reverse complement strand
ACGTGCGTGTCGGTCGCCACGGGTCACACCGTAGGGCGGCCGGGCCGGTGGGGCGAGGGCTCAGGCGAGGTGTCGCAGGTAGCGCTGCGGCGCGTCGAGGAACCGCCGCCAGTGGGCGACGAGCTCGAGGTCCTCCCACGTCGTCTCCCGCAGCCCCCACGGGCCGACCTCGAGCACGAGCGCGCCGGGGACGGACGCGACGACGGGGGAGTGCGTCGCGACGACGACCTGGCTCGTCCCCGAGGCGGCGAGCTCGGCCATGACGCCGACGAGGCCGAGGCACGCGGAGAACGACAGCGCCGACTCCGGCTCGTCGAGCACGTAGAGCCCGGGGGAGCCGAACTTCTCCCGGACCACCTCGAGGAACGACTCGCCGTGGGACATCGCGTGGTAGTCGGTGTCCCCGCCGACGCCGCGGGTGTACGTGTACCAGCCGTGCATCGTCTCCGCCCGGAGGAAGAAGCCCCACCGCGCGGACCCCGGGGTGCGCTCCAGCACGAGGTGCTTGGCGAGGGGCGACTCGGTGTCCGCCGTCGCGTGCCGGCTGTTCACCGTGCCGCCCTCGGCGTTCAGCCCGAACGCCATGGCGAGCGCCTCGACGAGGGTCGACTTGCCCGAGCCGTTCTCCCCGACGAGCACCGTGACCGGCGCGAACCGCAACCCCTCGCGCAGCACCTGGGCGACCGCCGGGACGTCGAAGGGCCACGCCGCGTCCTCCCCGAGGACCTCCGGCGCCGGCAGCACCCCGAGCAGCGGCAGCCCCCGTGCGGGCGGTCGTCGACGGGTCACCCGCCGATTCTGCCGTGCCCCGTAGTGTGCTGTCAGTGCTAGCATCGACGGCGAGGAGGCGCCATGACCACCCTGACGATCCGCCGTCTGGACGACCGGACGCATGCGCTGCTGCGGGAGCGTGCGGCGCGCAACGGCCGGTCCGTGGAGGCGGAGGTGCGCGCGATCCTCTCGGCGGCGGTCGACCGGCCGGCGACGAACGTCCTGCTCGCCGTGCACGAGTGCTTCTGGCCCGACGGTGGCGTCGACATCGTGCTCCCCGAGCGGCACGACGCGCCGCGCGAGGTCGACCTCGCGTGATCCTCGCCGACACGAACGTCGTCTCGGAGTTCATGCGGGACGCGCCGGCGGAGGCGGTGGTGCGCTGGGCGGCGCAGCACGCGGAGGCGGAGCTGACGATCAGCGTCGTCACCGTCGAGGAGGTGGAGCGCGGGCTGCTCCGGCTGCCGGACGGGCAGCGGCGGACCGCGCTGGTCCGCCGCTGGGATCGTCTGGTGTCGCAGTACGAGCGCACGATCGTCCGGTACGACGTCGCGGCGGCACGCACGACTGCGCGCATCCTCGTCGAGGCCGAGCGGGCGGGGCGCCCGATGTCCCTCGCCGACGCGCGGATCGCCGGCTGTGCCGTCGCCTCCGGGGCGGTGCTGGCCACCCGGAACGTCGCGGACTTCGCCACCGTGGCGGGCCTGGCCGTGGTCGACCCCTTCGACGAGGGCTAGGCCGTCCGGCGCAGCGTCCGCAGGGAGCCGTGCACGGAGTGCTCGGTGAAGTCTCCCGAGGCGAGCGCCGCCTCGACGACGTGCCAGGGGGCCTGGCCGCCGTCGGCGGGGTCCGGGAAGACGTCGTGGACGAGGAGCAGCCCGCCGGGGAGGACGTGCGGCGCGAAGGCCCGGTAGTCGTGCTGCGCGGTCTCCTCGGTGTGGTTGCCGTCGAGGAAGAGCAGCGTCAGCGGCGTCGTCCACCAGCGGGCGACGAGCTGGGTCGGGGCGACGAGCGGGGTGACGACGTCGGCGAGGTGCGCGTCGAGGGTGCGCCGGAAGTGCGGCAGGGTGTCCAGCCGTCCGGACAGCGGGTCGACGAGGGAGGTGTCGTGCCACTCCCAGCCGGGCTGGTTCTCCTCCGACCCGTGGTGGTGGTCGAGGGTGCACAGGACGGCGCCTGCCTGCCGGGCAGCCTCGGCGAGGAGCACCGTCGACTTGCCGCAGTACGTGCCGACCTCGAGCCAGGTCCCGGCGGGAGCCGTTGCGGCGCGGACGAACAGCGCGGCAGCCTCGTCGTCGGGCAGGAAGCCGGTGGTCGCGGCGAAGGCGTCCCAGACCGCCGGCGGGACGGCGTCGGGCCGGCTCATCCGAGGGCCTCCTCGCACGCGGAGGCGCTGCAGCGCAGCAGGTCCGGACGGTCCGCCGGCGCTGCGGCGTCCCGGAAGACCCCGGAGCCGGGGGTGTGCCGGCCGAGCGCGTCGGTCGCGAGGACGACGGCGGCGGCGGTCCAGGCCGTCCGCTCGACCGGCCAGACGGCCTCGTCGGCGTAGACGTAGCCGGTCCAGTAGCCGTCGTCGTCGTGCCGCAGGTGCGCGACGTCGGCGAGGACCCGCACCGCGCGGGCCCGCTCGCCGACCGCGTCGAGGGCGAGCACGAGCTCGCAGGACTCCGCGCCGGTGACCCACGGCCGGTCGTCGACGCAGCGGATCCCCCACCCCGGCACGACGAACCGGGCCCAGTCCCGGGCGAGCCGCCGCCGTCCGGCGTCACCCCGCACCGACCCGCCGAGCACCGGGTAGTACCAGTCCATGGAGAACCGGCCCCGGTCGGCGAAGGCCTCCGGATGGGCTCGCACCGCGTGGTCGAGCCGGGCCGCGGCGACCCGGTAGCGCTCCGTCGGCTCGCCGAGCACGTTCGCCAGGGCCACGGCGCAGCGCAGCGCCTGCGCCGCCGAGGAGCACCCGGTGAGCAGCGCGGTCGAGTCGTCGGGGCGCCCGGCGGCGTCGACGGCCCAGGCGAGCGCCCCGTCCTCGCGCTGGACGGAGAGCACGAAGTCGCACGCCCGGACCACGGTCGGCCAGAGCCGGCCGACGAAGGCCCGGTCGCGCGTGACGAGCCAGTGGTGCCACACCCCGACGGCGACGTAGGCGACCTGGTTGCTGTCCGCCCCGGCGTCCTCGGCGACGCCGTCGCGCAGCACCATCGGCCACGTGCCGTCGGCCCGCTGCGTCGCGGCGCAGAACCCGTACGCCGCCTCGGCCGCGTCGCGGAACCCGGTGGCGGACAGGGCCATCGCCGCCTCGACGTGGTCCCACGGGTCGAGGTGGCCGCCGTCGGACCAGGGGATCCCGCCGTCCGGGCGCTGGAGACCGGCGACGAAGCGGCCCGTGGCGACCATGTCCGACCACGCGGGCAGCGCCGGGAGCCGTTCCGCGACAGCCATGCTCACGCGCCGGGCTTGCGCAGGTAGACGACGACGCTCTTGCCGAGCACGGGGTTGAGCGCCCGCTCGGTCCAGCGGGTCGTCCGGGGAGCCTTCATGAGGTCCCAGACGAGCAGCCGGTGGTAGGCCCGGGTCGCGGCCGTCTCCCGGTCCACCCCGACGGCGCACTTGAGCCACCAGTACGGCGAGTGCAGCGCGTGGGCGTGGTGGCTGCCGACCGGCTCCAGGCCCGCGCGCCGGAGCTTCGCGACGAGGTCGGAGGCCTTGTAGATCCGCACGTGGCCGCCCTCGACCTCGTGGTACGGCGTCGACAGCGCCCAGCAGACCCGCTCGGGCCACCACCGCGGGACGGTGACGGCGACGAGTCCGCCCGGCGCCGTGACCCGCGCGATCTCGGCGATCGCGGCCTCGTCGTCTCCGATGTGCTCGAGCACCTCGGCCGCGACGACGCGGTCGAACGTGCCGTCCGGGAACGGCAGCGAGCGGGCGTCGCCGTGGACCGTCGTCGCAGCGCTGTGCTCGCCCGCCTCCCCGGCGAGCTCCATCGCGGCGAACATGTCCTTGACCGCGACGAGGTCGTCCTCGTTCGTGTCGAGGGCGACGACGTCGGCGCCGCGGCGGTAGGCCTCGAACGCGTGCCGGCCGTTGCCGCAGCCGACGTCGAGCAGGCGCGTGCCGCGGCCCACGGGGAAGCGGGTGAAGTCGACGGTGATCACGCGGGTGTGCCCTCCACGGCCTCGCGGTAGACGTCGGCGGTCGCGGCGGCGACCGCCCTCCAGGTGTAGCGCCGCTCGACGTGGGCGCGCGCCGCGGCGCCCAGCCGGGCCGCACCCTCGGGTGAGGTGAGGACGTCGCGCAGCGCCGCCGCGAGCGCGGCGTCGTCCCCCGGCGGGACGACCCGGCCCCGGTCGCCGGCGCTGCCCACGAGGTCCGGCAGGGCGCCGACCCGGGAGCCGACGACGGGGGTGCCGCAGGCCATCGCCTCCAAGGCCGGCAGGCAGAAGCCCTCGTAGAGCGAGGGGACCCCGGCGACCTGGGCCGAGGACACGAGGTCGACGAGGTCGGGCTGGGCGAGGCCGGAGACGAACCGCACCCGGTCGGTGAGCCCCGCGTCGGCGACGAGCTTCGTCGTGGCGTCCGACGGGCTGCCGACGACGACGAGCTCGGCGTCGACGCCTGACCGGCGGACGCCGGCGAGCGCCCGGACGAGGACGGGCAGGCCCTTGAGCGGGACGTCGGCACTCGTCACCGTGACGATCCGGCCCGGGACGGTCGGCGCCGTCGGCCGGAAGGCCGTGACGTCGACACCGACGGGGACGACGCGTAGCCGCTCCCGGGGGACGCCGAAGTCCGCCGCGACGTCGTCGGCCGCCTGGTCCGACACCGTGACGAGCCGGCCGCTGCGCCGCGCGACCCGGGCCTGCATGGCGACGAAGCCGTACCAGCGGCGGACGGAGACGCGCCTGCCGCCGCGGGCGTCGGCCAGGGCGAGCCGTCGGTCCCGGGTGATCGGGTGGTGGATCGTCGTGACGACGGGCAGCCCGCGGCGGGCGACGCGCAGCAGCCCGGGCGCGAGGGTCTGGTTGTCGTGGAGCACGTCGAACTCGCCCGCCCGGGCGCGCAGCAGCCGGGCCAGGCGCAGGCCGAAGGTGCGCGGCTCGGGGAAGCCGGCCGTGCACATCGTCGCGTACTCGAGGACGTCGACCCCGTCGCGGAACTCGCGCAGCGCCGGGGTGCGGAAGGGGTCGTCGTCCCGGTAGAGGTCCAGGCTCGGCACCGGCGTGAGCCGGACGCCGTCGTCGAGCTCGGGGTAAGGCTGGCCGGAGAAGACCTCGACGGCGTGGCCGAGGGCGACGAGCTCCCGGGAGAGGTTGCGGACGTACACGCCCTGGCCGCCGCTGGTCGGCTTGCTGCGGTAGGACGAGAGGGCGACGCGCACGCGGGTGGTCCTCCCGTCGGTGGAGCAGGTCCGGCCATGTTACCCACGGGTCACAAGTAGCGTGCCCGGATGAGCGACGACGACCTCGCCCGCCCCGCCGTCCGCCCGATCGAGGAGGGCGTGCGGACCGACTTCCGCGAGGCGATGAGCTACGGCGGCTACCTCGAGCTCGACACGCTCCTCGCCGCCCAGAACCCGCGCAGCGCCCCCGTGCACCACGACGAGCTGCTCTTCATCGTCCAGCACCAGACGAGCGAGCTGTGGCTCAAGCTCGTCATCCACGAGCTCGAGGGGACCCGCTCGCACCTGGCCGCCGACGAGCTCGGCCCGGCCCTGAAGTGCCTGGCCCGGGTCAAGGCGATCCAGCGCCAGCTCGTCGGCCAGTGGGCCGTCCTCGCGACGCTCACCCCGCGCGAGTACGCCCAGTTCCGGGACGCGCTCGGCTCGTCGTCCGGCTTCCAGTCCTTCCAGTACCGGGCCGTCGAGTTCATGCTCGGCAACAAGCACCCCGGCATGATGCGGGTCTTCGAGGCCGACCCGGCGGCGCACGCCCTGCTCGAGCGGCAGCTCGCCGAACCGACGGTCTACGACGCCTTCTGGCGCCACGTGTCCCGGCTCGGTCTCGACGTGCCCGCCGAGGTGCTCGACCGCGACGTCACGCAGGCCTGGACCTACACCGAGTCCCTCGTGCCGCTCGTCCGGCGGATCTACGAGGACGAGTCCGGACCGTGGGGGCTCTACGAGGCCTGCGAGGACCTCGTCGACCTCGAGGACAACTTCCAGGAGTGGCGGTTCCGGCACCTGCGCACCGTCCAGCGGACGATCGGCTTCAAGCGGGGGACGGGCGGGTCGTCGGGCGTCGACTTCCTGCGCCGCGCGCTCGACCTGACGTTCTTCCCCGAGCTCTACGCCGTGCGGACCGTCGTCGGCACGTGACGGCGCGGGAACCCCCGCGGGTACCCCTTCCTTTCGGCACCGGGTGCCGTTACCGTGCCTGCACCGGTCGGCGTGACCGGCGTCACACGGACGAAGGAGTCCCCTTGGCCAGGTTGGACGGGAAGGTCGCCCTGATCACCGGAGCCGCGCGCGGGCAGGGCCGCGCCGAGGCGGTCCGGCTCGCGTCGGAGGGCGCGGACATCATCGCCGTCGACAGCTGCGCGGACGCGGCGTCGACCCACTACCCCGGCGCGACGCGCGAGGACCTCGACGCGTGCGTCAAGGACGTCGAGGCGCTCGACCGTCGCGTCGTGGCCCGCGTCGCGGACGTGCGGGACTTCGCGGCGCTCAGCGCCGCCGTCGCCGAGGGCGTCGCCGAGCTCGGCCGCCTCGACGTCGTCGTCGCCAACGCCGGCATCTGCTCGGCGGCGATGTCGTGGGAGATCACGCCGGAGCAGTGGCAGGAGACGCTCGACGTCAACCTCACCGGCGTCTTCCACACGGTCAAGGCGACGGTCCCGACGCTCATCGCCCAGGGCACGGGTGGCTCGATCGTCATCACGAGCTCGGTCGCCGGCCTGCGCGGGCTGCCGTTCCTCGGCCACTACGTCGCGAGCAAGCACGGCGTCGTCGGGCTCGCGCGGACGCTGGCGAACGAGCTGGGCCAGTACCGGATCCGGGTCAACACCGTGCACCCCAACGGTGTCGCCACCGGGATGACGGTGCCGGACATGCAGCCGCTCATCGCCGAGCACGCCGCGACGCTCGGGCCGATCTTCATGAGCGCCCTGCCCGACCAGGTCTCCCAGCCCGAGGACATCGCCGCCGCCGTCGCCTGGCTCGCCTCGGACGACGCGCGGCACGTCACCGGCTCGCAGATCCCCGTCGACCTCGGGACGCTCGTCCGGTGAGGCGCACGGTGCCCGGCGCCGCCTCGTAGGCGGCGAGCATCCGGCCCAGGTCGCCGAACGCCCGGCGCAGCAGCTCCTCGAGCCGCGCGCCGGGCGCCACGAGCCACTGCTCGTAGGCGGACAGGCTCGCGGCGAGCGCGGTGTGCCCGACGAGCCGCGGCACGAGGCTTCCCGGCGGCTCGCCGGTGCGCTCGACGGCGAACTCCTCGACGACGTGCCGCCAGGCCGCGTACCGCAGCGTCGCGTGCGCCTGCAGCGCCGGGACGGTGAGGATGAGGAACATCCGCTGGCGGTGCGACGTCTCCTGCCGGCGCGGGACGGCGTTGAAGGCGACGACGGCCTCGGTGAGCGCCTGCGCCATGGGCAGGCCTGCGCCGTCCGCCAGCCCGGCGCGGAACTGCTCCAGGCCGGCGTCGAAGTCGCCCCACACGAGGTCGTTCTTCGAGGCGTGGTACCGGAAGAAGGTCCGCCGGCCGATCCCGGCGGCCTCGGCGACGTCGTCGATCGTCGTCGTGTCGAAGCCGTTCTCCACGAACAGCTTCAGGGCGACCTCCTGGAGCCGGGCTGCGGACGTCCGCGGCGGACGGCCGGTCCTCGCGGAGGGCGTCCGCGTCGGTCCGTCGGGCATCGCACCCCTTCCGTTTCGGCACCCGGTGCGGTTAGCCTGCCATCCTCGCGACGAGTGGTCCAGGTCACACCCGGGCGTCCGGGTCGGCGGGGCCGCTCGCCCCATCCCCGGTGCAAAGGAGCACGCCATGGGAAGCCTGGACGGCAAGGTCGCGTTCATCACCGGCGCCGCGCGCGGCCAGGGCCGCAGCCACGCGCTGCGCCTCGCGCAGGAGGGCGCCGACATCATCGCGGTCGACCTGTGCGACCAGATCGCCAGCGTCGCCTACGCGATGGCGACGAAGGACGACCTCGCGGAGACGGTGAGCCAGGTCGAGGCGCTCGACCGGCGGATCGTCGCCCGGGAGGCCGACGTCCGCGACCGGCGCGCGCTGCAGGCCGCCTTCGACGCGGGCGTCGCCGAGCTCGGCGGGTGCGACATCGTCCTGGCCAACGCCGGGATCGCGCCGATCTCGGTCAACGGCTACGACGAGCAGGAGTGGTTCGACGGCGTCGACGTCAACCTCACCGGCGTCTGGCACACCGTCGAGGTGAGCAAGCAGGCGCTCGTCGACCGCGGGGGCGGCGCGATCGTCCTCACGAGCTCGACCGCCGGGCTCAAGGGCATCACCGGGGACCTGCCGGGCGGGATCGGCTACACCGCGGCCAAGCACGGCGTCGTCGGGCTCATGCGCGCCTACGCCAACGCCCTTGCGCCGCACATGATCAGGGTGAACTCGGTGCACCCGACCGGAGTGAGCACGCCGATGGTCGTCAACCCCGTCATGGAGGAGGTCATCGCCAACATGGGCATCGACTTCAGCCTCCAGAACGCGCTGCCGGTCCAGATGGTCGAGGCGGTCGACATCAGCAACGCGATCCTGTTCCTCGTCAGCGACGCCGGCCGCTACGTGACGGGTGTGACGCTGCCGGTCGACGCCGGCTTCACGATCAAGTGACGGCCGCGACCGGCCGCCCCGACGTCGTCGCCACGCGGGAGCGGGTCCAGGCCCGCCTCGTCGGGCGCGAGCGCGAGCTCGAGCTCCTGCTCGCGGCGGTGGCGGCCGGTCGCGACATCGTCCTCGAGGGCCCGCCCGGCACGAGCAAGACGACGATGCTCAAGGCGATCACGGCCGAGTGGGGCATCCCGCTGCTCTTCGTCGAGGGCAACGCCGACCTCACGCCGGCCAAGCTCGTCGGCCACCACAACCCGGCCCGCGTGCTGCGCGAGGACTACAGCGCCGACACCTTCGTCGACGGGCCGCTCGTCGCCGCGATGCGGGCCGGCGGGTTCCTCTACATCGAGGAGTTCAACCGGGCGCCGGAGGACACGCTCAACACGCTCCTGGCGGCCATGGCGGACCGGGAGATCGCCGTGCCGCGCGTCGGGACCGTCACGGCCGCACCGACCTTCCGCGTCGTCGCGTCGATGAACCCCGTCGACGACGTCGGGACGACGCGGCTGTCGACGAGCGTGCACGACCGGCTGTGCCGGCTCGCCGTCGACTACCAGGACGACGACGCCGAGCGCGCCATCGTGAGGCTGCGGGCGGGCCTGGGCGGCTCCGGCGCCCTCGACGAGCCGCTCGTCCACGACGCGGTCGCCCTGACCCGCGCGACCCGCGCGCACGACCTCGTCCGGCAGGGCTCGAGCGTGCGCGGGGCGATCGATCTCGCGCTCGTCGCCGGCCCGCTCGCCGCGCTGCGCGGGGTGGTGGCGGGGGACGACGACGGCTACCCGGCCGTCGTCCTCGACGCGCTGCTCGTCGCGCTCTCCGGCCGGATCCACCTCGACGAGACCGCGTCGACGACGCCGGAGGCGGTCCTGCGCGAGCTGTGGGAGGACCACTTCGTGCTCCGGGCGGCCGCCGGTCCCACTTGAAGGACGGTCGAGGCGGACGGCCCGGTCCGCCGGCCGGGGCGCGGGACGCGGCCGGGGACGACGCGAACACCCTTGCGCCGCAAGCCGAAGCAGCTCGACACCGAGCCGACGCTCTTCCCGTCGGGCGGCACCGGCGGGGTGGTGCTGCCCGGGACGGGGCGACGTCCGGCCGCCCCGACGGGCCGTGCGGCCTCCGGCGCCGCGGCCGCCGTGACCGACGAGCCGGCGGCGCTGGCCACGCCGGACGCCGACGGCGCGGGCCTGGACCCGCAGACCCGTGAGCGGGCGCTCGCCATCGCGCGGCGGCT
>JBQGCR010000796.1:0-2946 GCA_052038585.1 Kineosporiaceae bacterium | reverse complement strand
CGGGCCCGGCGGGCGAGGGTGTGCGCGACGTCGGCGAGGACGGCGCCGGGCGTGGTGTCGAGGTGGTCGGCGAGCGCCGCGGCGGCGTCGGCGACCCGGCCGTCGTCGGCGCCGGACAGCACGGCGGTGACGACGCCGGCGTCCCCGCCCGCCGGCCGCGCCGGGACGGCGTCGCGCCACTCCTCGAGGACGACGTGGGCGTTCGTGCCGCCGAAGCCGAACGCGGAGACCCCGGCCCGGGCCAGGCCCGCGTAGCGCGGCCACGGCCGCAGCCGGCTCACGACGTCGAGGCCCTGCTCGGCGAAGCGGATGTGCGGGTTGCGCTCGCGGGCGTGCAGGCTCGGCGGCAGCATCCGGTTCGACAGCGCGAGAACGGTCTTGGTGAACGCGACGAGCCCGGCGGCGGCCTCGGCGTGGCCGAGGTTGCTCTTCACGGAGCCGACGAGCAGCGGCCGGCGCGGGTCGCGACCGGCCCCGAGGACCGTGCCGAGGGCCTGCGCCTCGATCGGGTCGCCGAGGAGGGTCCCGGTGCCGTGCGCCTCGACGTAGTCGACCGTGCGCGGGTCGATCCCGCTGCGCGCGTAGACGTCCCGGAGCAGGTCCTCCTGCGCGGCCGGGTTGGGGGCCATGAGCCCGTTGGACCGGCCGTCGGAGTTCACGCCGCTGCCCCGGACGACGGCGAGCACGCGGTCGCCGTCGGCGAGGGCGTCGGACAGCCGCTTGAGGACGACGGCGGCGACGGCCTCGGCCCGGACGATGCCGTCGGCCTCGGCGCCGAAGGGCTTGCACCGACCGTCGGCGGCCAGGACGCCGCCGGCGTGGAAGGCGGCGGTGACGTTGGGGGAGAGCAGGAGGTTCGCGCCGCCGACGACCGCCGTGCGCACCTCGCCGCTGCGCAGGGACGTCACGGCCTGGTGCACCGCGACGAGGGAGGACGAGCAGGCGGTGTCGACGGTCATGCTCGGCCCGCGCAGGTCGAGCAGGTACGACAGCCGGTTCGCCGCGACCGACAGCGCGGCGCCGGTGGCCGCCCACGCGTCCGTGGCGGAGGCGTCGGCGAGGGTGAGCTGGCCGTACTCGTTCGTCGACAGGCCGACCCAGACGCCGGTCGCCGTGCCGGCGAGCGAGGCCGGCTCGACGCCGGCGTGGCGCAGCGCCTCCCACGCGACCTCGAGGAGCAGGCGCTGCTGCGGGTCGACGACGGCGGCCTCGCGCGGGGTGATCCCGAAGTGGTCGGCGTCGAAGCCGGCGACGTCGGCGAGGAACCCGCCGCGCCGCGGGACCCCGGCGACCGCCGCGGCCCCGGCGGCGTTGGGCTGCGGGAACTGCTCCCAGCGGCCCTCGGGCACCTCGCCCGTGGACTCCCGGCCGGCGAGCAGCTGCTGCCAGAAGGCGTGCGGGCCCTCGACGCCACCGGGCAGCCGGACGCCGACCCCGACGACGGCGACCGGCTCGTCGAGCGGGACCGGCTGTGCCGCGACGGGTCGCGTGAGCTCGTGTCGCGGGGCCGGGACGGCCGGCGCCGACGCCGCGGCTTCCGCCGCGGCCGATCCCGGCGAGGGGTCCTCGGCGAGGAGGTGCTCCGCGAGCGCCGAGACGGTCGGCGTCCGCCAGACGACGGTCGGGTCGACCCGCCGGCCGAGGTGGTCCTCGAGCTCGGCGACGAGGGCGAGCGCGTCCCGGGAGGACAGGCCGAGCTCGGTGAGCGGGCGGTCGGGGTCGACGTCGTCCGCCGGCACGGACAGCAGCCGACCGACGGCGGCGCGCATCCAGGCGACGAGCGCCTCGCCCGTCATGCGCCGGCCCCCACGCGCTGGAGGCTGCCCGCGAGGTAGGCGTCACGGGTCGCGCGGCGTGCGATCTTGCCGCTCGAGGTCCGCGGGATCGTGTCCGGGGCGACGAGGACGACCTCGTGGAGCGCGACGCCGTGGACGTCGGAGGCGGCGCGGCGGACGGCACGGTCGATCTCGGCGAAGCGGTCCGCGACGCTCCCGACCGCGGAGCGGTGGGCCTCGGCGACGACGACGACGGCCTCGCCGGCGCCGTCGGCGCCGACCGCCGTCGCCTCGACGGAGAAGGCCGCGAGCCGGTTCATCGCGATCGCCCGGTCGGCCTCCTGGGCGCTCAGCTCGAGGTCCTGCGGGTAGACGTTGCGACCGTCGACGATGATGAGGTCCTTGAGCCGGCCGGTGACGAAGAGCAGCCCGTCGACGACGGCCCCGAGGTCCCCGGTGCGCAGCCACGGGCCCTCGCCGTCGGCGAGCACGGCGCCGAACGTCGTCTCCGTGAGCTGGTCGCGGCCGGCGTAGCCGAGCCCGACGTTGTCCCCGCGCACCCAGATCTCGCCGACCTCGCCCTCGGCGCGCACGGTCGACGGCGCCGGGTCGACGATCGCGACCTGCTGCTCGGCGGGACGGCCGCACCCGACGAGCCGGACGGCGCGGCCGCCGTCCTCCGCGGGGACGAGCCGGTCGCGCTGGAGGGCGTCGACGTCGGCGTCGAGGTAGACGGTCGGCTCGCCGGTCCCGGTCGTCGTCACGCAGACGACGGCCTCGGCGAGCCCGTACGACGGCGCCATGGCGAGCGGGTCGAGGCCGTGCGGCTCGAACGCGGCGGCGAAGCGGGCGAGCGCCGGAGGCAGGATCGGCTCGGCGCCGTTGACGAGCGACGCGACGTTGCGCAGGTCGACGTCCTCGAGGTCCTCGTGTCGGTTGCGCCGGGCCGCGAGGTCGTAGGCGAAGTTCGGCCCGGCGGTGATGACCTTCGGGTACGAGCCGAGGGCCCGGATCCAGCGGGCCGGCCGCAGGACGAACGAGACGGGGTCCATGCCGACGGACGGGATGCCGGCGACGACCGGGCCGATCGCGCCGAGCATGAGCCCCATGTCGTGGAACAGCGGCAGCCAGGTGACGGCCGTGGACTGCTCGACCACGGTGTGCGCGTGGA
>JBQGCR010000795.1:0-6326 GCA_052038585.1 Kineosporiaceae bacterium | reverse complement strand
CGGACGGCGCTCGGGGGACCTCCTCGGGACCTGCGGCGAGGGGACGTCGCCGCGTCGACGGCGCTGCCCCCGGTGCGCCCGAGGATAGGACGGCGTGCGCGGCGGCGAGGGGGGTTCTGCGCGGACCGTCCCCGGACGCCGTAGTGCGCGTCGGGCGGCGCCAGGCCCGTGTGCTGCGTACAGTCCGCCTGGAGTTCAGATCACGGTTGCCTCACGGTCGCGCGGCTCACGCGGTCCGGTCTGGTCCGCGACAGGTCCACTGGCTAGGTTTCGGCTCGACCGGGAGACCCGGGCCGTCCGACCGAAGGAGCACCGACAATGCGCAGCACACGGGCCTCGTCCCTCCTGGTGGCCGGAGCGGTCGCCCTGGCCCTGGGGGTGAGTGCCTGCTCCCCGCCGACCGACGAGCCGGGGGCGTCCGGCTCCAGCGGCGGCGTGGACGCCGCCACCGCGACGAGCGCCGAGGCGTTCGGCGGCATCGACGGGCTCGTCGAGGCGGCCGAGGCCGAGGGCGAGCTCAACGTCATCGCCCTGCCGCCGGACTGGGCCAACTACGGCGCGATCATCGAGGCCTTCAGCGCCAAGTACGACATCAAGGTCAACTCCGCGCAGCCCGACGCGAGCAGCCAGGACGAGATCAACGCGGCGAACTCGCTCAAGGGCCAGCCGACCGCGCCGGACGTCTTCGACCTCGGCCAGGCCGTCGCCGCGGCGAACACCGCGATGTTCGCCCCGTACAAGGTCGCGACGTTCGACGACATCCCCGACACCCTCAAGGACCCGGACGGGACGTGGGTCAACGACTACGGCGGCTACATGTCCGTCGGCTACGACCCCGCCGTCGTCCCCGAGATCACGAGCCTGGACGACCTGCTCGGGCCCGAGTTCAAGGGCAAGGTCGCGCTCAACGGCGACCCGACGGCGGCCGGCGCCGCCTTCGCGGGGGTCATGATGGCCTCGCTCGCCAACGGCGGCTCGGCCGACGACATCGCCCCCGGCGTCGAGTTCTTCACCAGGCTCAAGGCCGCCGGCAACTTCCTGCCCGTCGACCCGACCCCGGCGACGATCGAGCAGGGGCAGACGCCCGTCGTCTTCGACTGGGACTACCTCAACGTCTCCCAGGCCGCGAAGCTCGCCGGCTCCAAGGAGTGGAAGATCTTCGTCCCGGACGGCGCCGTCTACGGCGGCTACTACGTCCAGGCGATCAACAAGGACGCCCCGAACCCGGCCGCAGCGCGGCTGTGGCAGGAGTTCCTCTACTCCGACGAGGGCCAGAACCTCTGGCTCGCCGGCGGGGCGCGCCCGGTCCGCCAGGACGCGATGGTCGAGGCCGGCACGATCGACCAGGAAGCCTTCGACAAGCTGCCCGAGGCCTCGGGGGAGCCGGTGCTGCTGACCACCGAGCAGAACGACAAGGCCGCGACCTACCTCAAGGACAACTGGGCCAAGGCGATGGGCTGACCCGTGCTCCAGGCCCCACCACGACGCCGCGGGCGGCAGGGCGCGCTCCTGCCGCTCGTCGGCGTCGTGCCGTTCGCGCTCCTCGTCCTCTACTTCCTCCTCGTGCCGACGGGCGTCGTCGCGATCGGGTCGTTCCTCGACGCCGACGGCGCCCCGACGCTCGCCAACGTCTCGGCGCTCTTCGAGCCGGTCGTCCGGGACGCCTTCGCCCGCTCGCTGTTCATCTCCGCCGTCACGGCGGTGCTCGGGGCGGTCCTCGGGGCCGTGCTCGCCTACGCGGTGTCCACGGCGCGTCCCGACGGCTGGCTGCGCCAGGCGGTGACGGCCGCGTGCGGCGTGCTCGCGCAGTTCGGCGGCGTCATGCTCGCCTTCGCCTTCATCGCCACCGTCGGCTTCCAGGGCCTGCTCACCGTGTGGTTCCGCGACGGCCTGGACGTCGACATCTACGGCAGCGGCTGGCTGTTCGGCACCCCCGGCCTCGTGCTCGTCTACACGTACTTCCAGATCCCGCTCATGGTCATCGTCTTCCTGCCCGCGCTCGACGGCCTGCGCCCCCAGTGGCGCGAGGCCGCGCAGACCCTCGGCGGGACGACGTGGGACTACTGGCGGCACGTCGGCGGCCCGCTGCTCGCGCCGTCGTTCCTCGGCGGCACGCTCCTGCTCTTCGCGAACGCCTTCTCCGCGTACGCGACGGCGAAGGCGCTCGTCAGCCAGGGCAGCCCGATCGTCCCGCTGAAGATCGACGCGGCGATCAGCGGCGAGGTCATCCAGGGCGCCGCGAACCTCGGCAAGGCGCTGGCGCTCGGCATGGTCGTCGTCGTCGCGGTCGTCATGTGGGCGTACGCCCGGCTGCAGCGGCGCACCGCGGGGTGGCTGCGGTGAGCGCGACCGGCCTCCAGTCACGCTCGCGCCGCCGGCAGGGGTGGGCGCGCGGCGTCGTCGTCACCGTCTTCGGCGTCTTCTTCGCCTTCCCCCTCGTCGCGATGCTCGAGTTCACGACCCGCGGGCCGGAGGGCACGCGGACGCTGGAGACCTGGCGGCTGCTCGGGGACGTCGGGGAGCTGTCGCGGCAGTACCCGGCGCTCGTCGACGGGATCAAGGCCTCGGCCGGGCTCGTCGTGCTGACCGTCGTCCTCATGCTCGTCCTGCTCGTCCCGACGATGGTGTGGGTGCGGCTGCGGCTGCCGTGGCTGAGCCGGACCCTCGAGTTCGTCTGCCTGCTGCCGCTGACGATCCCGGCGATCGTCCTCGTCGTCGGGCTGGCGCCGGTCTACGCCTGGGTGACGTACTTCCTCGGGCCGTCGACGCTGACGCTCACGCTCGCCTACACCGTGCTCGTGCTGCCGTTCGCCTACCGCGCCCTCGACGCGGGCCTGTCCGGGATCGACGTCCGCACGCTCGCGGAGGCCGCGCGCAGCCTGGGCGCGGGGTGGGGCACCGTCATGTGGCGGGTCGTCGTCCCCAACGTCCGCTCGGCCGTCGTCTCGGCCTCGTTCCTCACCGTGACGCTCGTGCTCGGCGAGTTCACCGTCGCGAACCTGCTGTCCCGCAACAACCTCCAGGTCGCGATCAACCTGCTCGGCAAGCGGGACGCGAGCGTCTCGGTCGCGGTGAGCCTCGCCGCCCTCCTGCTCGCGTTCGTGCTGCTCCTGCTCTTCTTCGTCGCGACGTCGCTGCTCGCACGGCGCCGCCGTCGTCCCTCGCGCGCCGGCTCGGTCCTCGCACCGGGCCCGACCCCCGTCACCCCTGCGGAGTCCCGATGAGCCCCGACGGCAGCCCCGTCCTCCTCGACGGCCTGCGCCGCACCTACGGCACGGTGCACGCGCTCGACGGGCTGACGCTCGACGTCGCCCCCGGCGAGCTCGTCGCGCTGCTCGGGCCGTCGGGCTGCGGCAAGACGACGGCGCTGCGGGCGCTCGCGGGGCTGGAGGACCTCGACGCCGGGCGGGTGGTCGTCGCGGGGGAGGACCTCACGCGCGTGCCGACGAACAAGCGCGACATGGGGATGGTGTTCCAGGCGTACAGCCTCTTCCCGCACCTCACGGCGGTGGACAACGTCGCCTTCGGGCTGCGGATGCGCAAGGTCGGTGCGGCCGAGCGGCGCCGGCGCGCGCACGAGGCACTGGAGCTCGTCGGGCTCGACGGCCTCGCCGACCGGTACGCCGGCCAGATGTCGGGCGGTCAGCAGCAGCGCGTGGCGCTCGCGCGGGCGCTGGCGATCCGGCCCCGGGTGCTCCTGCTCGACGAGCCGCTCTCGGCGCTCGACGCGCGGGTGCGCGTGCAGCTGCGCGAGGAGATCCGCCGGATCCAGCTCGAGGTGGGCACGACCGCGCTCTTCGTCACGCACGACCAGGAGGAGGCGCTCGCGGTGGCCGACCGGGTCGGCGTCATGCGGGCGGGGCGGCTGGAGCAGCTCGCCGGGCCGGAGGAGATCTACGCCCGGCCGGCGACGGAGTTCGTCGCGGAGTTCGTCGGGCTGTCCTCGCGGCTGCGCGGGACCGCCGACGGCGACGTCGCGACGCTGGCCGCCGGGCGGGTGCCGCTCCTGCCGGGCTCGCCGCGGTCCGGGCCGGTCGAGGTGCTCGTCCGGCCGGAGGCGGTGCGGGTCGAACGGGCGGACGGGGCGGCCGCCCGCGTCGTCACGACGTCCTACCTCGGGGCGCTGGCCCGGGTGAGCGTCGACGACGGGTCGGGGGCGACGGTGCTCGCCCAGCTGCCCGCGGAGGCGGCCGCGGGCCTGACGCCCGGGACGCCGGTGCGGCTCGAGCTCGCCGGGACCCCGGCGCTCGGGGTGGCCGTCACGGCCTGACGGCCGCGACGGTGCTCGGCGGTCCGGCCGAGGGCCGTCGTCAGCGGTCGCGTCGTCAGGCGGCGTTGCGGACGAGGATCGTGCGGATCTGCTCGGCGTCCGGGGTGTCGTAGCGCTCGAGCGTGGCCATGAGGTCCTCGAGCTCGCCGGGGTGGGTGTAGGTGGCGAGCTCCGCCTCGAGGCGCTTGGCCTCGGCGCGGGCGGCGCGGCGGGCGCGGAGCTCGTCGACGACCGTGCTGAGGAAGGGGCGGCGGGTGGCGGCCTGCGTCGTCGTGGTCATGACTCAAGTGTCGGCACCACCGATCCATGAGTCCAATAGTCATTCTGCAATCGACCTATGCATGAGACGCATGGGTACTGTGGTCTCGTGGACACCGAGGCGCTGCGCTGGTTCCAGCAGGTGGCGGAGGGGGTCACGGTCACCGAGGTGGCCGACCTCTACCGGGTGAGCCAGCCCGGCGTCTCCCGGGGGCTGTCGCGGCTGGAGAAGGACGTCGGGGCTCAGCTCCTGCGCCGCTCCGGGCGGACCCTGAGGATGACCCATGCGGGCGCGGCGTTCAAGCGGCACGTCGACGCGCTGCTCAACCAGCTCGACGACGGGCTCGCCGCCGTCGCCCAGTCCGTCGACCCGGAGACGGGGACCGTGTCGCTGGCGTTCCAGCGCTCGCTGGGGATCTGGCTCGTGCCGGCCCTCGTCTCGTCCTTCCGGGCGACGCACCCTCAGGCGCGCTTCGAGCTGCGGCAGGCGCGCGACGACCCCGCGAGCACCGTGCTCGGCACGGGCCGGGTCGACCTCGAGCTGACGACGCTGCGCACGACCGACCCGACCCGGCGCTGGCAGCGGCTGCTCACCGAGCCGCTGTGCCTCGTCGTCCCGGTCGGGCACCGGTTCGAGGGACGTCGCGACCTCGCGCTCGCCGAGGCCGCCGACGAGCCGTTCGTCATGCTCCGCGGCGCCTCGCTGCTGCGCCGGCTCGGCGTGGACCTGTGCCGCGCAGCGGGTTTCGAGCCGGACGTCGCGATCGAGGGGGACGACGTGACGACGGTCCGCGGGTTCGTCGCCGCGGGGCTCGGCGTCGCCGTGCTCCCCGCGGCGCGGGTGGGTGCGGTGGGGTCCGGCGGTCCGGTGCGGCACGTCCCGCTCGGCGACGAGGGGGCCTCGCGCGAGGTCGGGCTGGCGTGGTCGCGCGAGCGCCGCCTGCTGCCGGTGGCCGAGCGGTTCCGGGCGCACGTCCTCGAGCAGGCCCGCGCGCGGCGGCTGCCGGCCGTCGCGGCCGACGGCTGAGACGGGGGCCCACCCGGACGGACGTAGCCCGGACGGCCCCTGGCGGGACGAGCCGGGCAGACGGTGCACTGGTCAGGTCGTCCCGCCGCTCCCGGAAGGTCCTCCTGTGCCGTCCCGCCTGCCCACCGCCGTGGGCGCTCTCGTCGCCGGCTGCCTGCTCGCCCTCACCGCGGGCTCGGCCTCGGCCGCGACCCCCGGCCCGTCCGCGGGACCCACGTCGGCGGCCCGCGTGCCGCCTGCCGTCGCCGCGCACGCGCGGGAGGTCGCCCGCGTGACGAGCTTCTGGACGCCCGCCCGGGTGCGCTCGGCCGTGCCCGTCGACGTGTCGCTGGGCAGGCCGGGCGGCACGTCGTCCGCCGGGGCGGTGGCACCCGCCGCTACGTCGTCCCCCGTCGTGGCACCCCGCGTCGCGGCGCCGACCGCGACCCGGGCGCGTGGCGGCGTCGTCGTCGTCCGCGGGGGCCGCTACAAGCCGGTCCTCGGTGCGTCGTGGTCCGCCGGTGGGGCCGCGCAGGCGACGGTCGGCAAGGTGCTGTTCTTCGACGCCGTGGCGCAGCAGGCGTTCGTCTGCTCCGGTGACGTCGTCGTCGACGGGGTGACGAGCCGGGCCGTGGTGGCGACGGCCGCGCACTGCGTCACCGACGCCGGCACGAGCCGGTTCTTCACCAACTGGATCTTCGTGCCGGACTGGGACGGCTCGGCGGCGACCCAGCTCGACCTCCAGCGCAGCTTCTGCTCCCAGACCCGCTTCGGCTGCTGGGTGAGCGCCGG
>JBQGCR010000794.1:0-1945 GCA_052038585.1 Kineosporiaceae bacterium | reverse complement strand
CGGACCCGCGTCGTCGGTGCCGCCGCACCCGGCCAGCAGCAGGGCGGCGAGCGGGACGGCGAGCAGGGCGGCTCTCATACCGTGCCCGACGCCGCGGGCGGGCAACCGGTTCCCGCGCGGGCGTGGCAGGATCGCGCCATGCCGAGAGCCGGGGGAGCGCGTCCCGTCGCCGTCGTCACCGGGGCGGCCCGCGGCATCGGCGCCGCTGTCGCCCGGACGCTCGCCGGCCAGGGCTTCGACCTCGTCCTCGGCGACGTGGACCGGCCGGACGCCGTCCCCGGCCTCACCTACGACCTCGCGACGGCGCAGGACCTCGCCGCGACGGCGCAGGCCTGCCGGGACGACGGCGCCACGGTGACGACGGCGGCCTGCGACGTCCGCAGCCCGGACGACGTCGCGGCGCTCGTCGCGCTCGCCGGGCCGGACCTCGTCGCCGCAGTGGCCGTCGCCGGCGTCCTCGCCGCCGACGGACCGGCGTGGGAGCAGACCCCGGCCGACCTCGACCGCGACCTGTCGGTCAACCTCCACGGCGTCGCGAACCTCGCGCGGGCGGCGGTCCCCGCCCTGCTCGCGAGCCAGGTGCCGGCCCGGGGACGCTTCGTCGCCGTCGTCTCCTCCGCGGGCACGCGCGGACTGCCGAGGCTCGCGTCCTACGTCGCGGCCAAGCACGCGGCGCTCGGCTACGTCCGCTCGCTCGCGGCCGACCTCGCACCGTACGGGGTGACGGCGAACGCCGTCCTGCCCGGCAGCACCCGGACCGACCTGCTCACCCGCACGGCCGCCGCCTACGGCCTGCCGCACCGGGACGCGTTCGTCGGCAACCAGCGGATGGGCCGCCTCGTCGAGCCCGCGGAGGTCGCCGCGGCCGTCGCGTGGCTCTGCTCGCCGGCGGCGTCCGCGACGACCGGCGCGGCGCTGTCCGTCGACGGCGCCTTCACGGGCTGACCGGGCTGACCGGGCGGACGGGGACGACGACGGTGCACCTCGCCGACGCGACGTGGCCGGACGTGGACGGCGCCCGCCGGGACGTCCTCGTCGTCCCGCTCGGCAGCCTCGAGCAGCACGGCCCGCACCTGCCGCTCGACACGGACACCCGGGTCGCCGTCGCCGTCGCCCGGGCCGTCGTCGCCGCGCGGCCCGGGGCCGGACTCGCCCCCGCGGTGCCGCTCGGCGCGAGCGGGGAGCACGCGCACTTCCCCGGCACGCTGTCCATCGGCACGGACGCGCTCGCGACCCTGCTCGTCGAGGTCGTCCGCGACGCCTGCCGGACGTGGGGCGCGGTCCTCGCCGTCACCGGGCACGGCGGCAACGCCGACGCCCTGCGCGCCGCGCGTGAGCTGTGCGCCCGGGAGGGCCGCGCGCTCGGCGTCGTCGGCTGCGGCCTGCCCGGCATGGACGCCCACGCCGGCCGCGCCGAGACCTCGCTGCTGCTCCACCTCGCCCCCGACGCCGTGCGGCTCGACCGCGCGGAACCCGGTGCGACGCAGGACGTCCGGGAGCTCCTGCCGGCGATGCGCGAGGGCGGCGTGCGCGCCGTGAGCCCCAACGGCGTGCTCGGCGACCCGGCCGGGGCGAGCGCCGCCGAGGGCCGGTCCCTGCTCGACCGCCTCGTCGCGCAGGCGCTGTCCGCCTACGACCGGCTGGTGGCGGCCCGTCCCTGAGCGCCGGGGAACCTGATCTGCGGCAGCAGGATCCGCGGACGACGGCGGCGGACGGCGCTCACGAGGACGCCGCTGCCGTACGCGGCGTCCTCGGCGAGCCGCAGCAGGGCGTAGCGCACGGGGTCGACGTCCGGACGGTGCTGCCACCACTCGAGCGCGACCGGACCGAGCATCGCGAGCGCGGCCCCCCGGGCCGCCCGGGACCGCGGCGCGGCGGCCAGGGCGAGCCAGCCGAGCGGCCACCACTCGCGGCGCAGGGCGTGCCCGACCGCGACGGCGTCGGC
>JBQGCR010000793.1:0-3707 GCA_052038585.1 Kineosporiaceae bacterium | reverse complement strand
CTGCTGTCCGGGCTCGGCGCGATGGTGGTCTTCCGGTACCTCGTCTGAACCGGTCCGGCCCCATGGTCCGGATTGCGCGCGCCGAAGCGGGCAATACGGTCGTCGCATGGCACACGACGAGTCGCCCCGCTGGACCGCCGACGAGGCGCACACCGTGCCGGACGGCGTCAGCGACGAGACCGTCCAGGCCCTCGGCACGCTGAGCAAGGCCCTGGAGACCCTCGAGCAGGCCCGCGGGCACCTCTACGCGCTGCACCAGCTCACCGGGACGACGGACCTCACCCTCGGGCAGGCGGTCGACGAGCTGCGCGAGGCCGGTCACACGGCGATGGCCGACCGGATCGAGACCGAGCTCGTCGGGCGCAACCTGCTCGCCGGCCGCTGGACCTTCCAGGTGGTCGAGGAGTTCGACGACGGCTACTACGCGACCTTCAAGGAGCTCGAGTGGCAGGCGCGGCGCACGCTCGCCGCCGGCCGCCGGCACCTCCACGAGGCGCGGATGAAGGAGGAGCGGCGCACGAACGGCCGCCCGGGCCACGAGGCGCTGCCGGACACCGCCGTCGACGTCTCCGACGACGGCGTCCGGCACGCGCAGTCCCGCGGGCAGGCCTGACCGAGCGGCTCGCCGGCGGCCCGCTGACCGCTCAGTGGCCGCGGGCCACCCAGGCGTCGTAGTCCCCGGCCTCGTCGCCGATCGTCGTCGGGTCGCCGTGCCCGGTGAGCACCCGCGTGGCGGCGGGCAGGGGGAGCAGGCGCTCGCGGATCGAGTCGAGGATCGTCGGGAAGCTCGAGAACGAGCGCCCCGTCGCGCCGGGCCCGCCCCGGAACAGGGTGTCCCCGGACAGCAGCACGCCGAGGTCGGGCGCGTGGAGGCACACCGCGCCGGGGGCGTGCCCGGGGGTGTGCAGCACGTGCAGCGTCGTCCCGGCCACCTCGATCGTCTGGCCATCGGCGAGCGGCTCGGGGACGCGGTCGGGATGGACGACGTCCCAGAGCATCCGGTCGTCCGGGTGGAGGAGCACCGGCGCGCCCGTCGCGTCGGCGAGCTCGCCGGCGGCGTTGACGTGGTCGTTGTGGCCGTGGGTGCAGACGACGGCGACGACACGCCGGTCGCCGACCGCGGCGAGGATCGCGGGGGCGTCGTGCGCGGCGTCGACGACGACGACCTCCGCGTCGTCCCCGACGAGCCAGACGTTGTTGTCGACGTCGAAGTCCTGGCCGTCGAGGGAGAAGACCCCGCTCGTGACGACGCGCTCGGTCCGGGCCGTCACAGGACCACCACCGAGCGCAGGACCTCGCCGCGGTGCATCTTGTCGAACGCCGCCTCGACGTCGTCGAGCGCGATCGTCTCGCTGACGAACCTGTCGAGCGGCAGCCGGCCCTGGAGGTACAGCTCGACGAGGGTCGGGAAGTCCCGCGAGGGCAGGCAGTCGCCGTACCAGGACGACTTGAGCGAGCCGCCGCGGCCGAAGACGTCGAGCAGCGGCAGCTCGAGCGTCATGTCCGGGGTCGGGACGCCGACGAGGACGACGGTCCCGGCGAGGTCGCGGCCGTAGAACGCCTGCTTCCACGTCTCGGGGCGGCCGACCGCGTCGATGACGACGTCGGCGCCGAAGCCGTCGGTCGCGGCCCGGATCGCCTCGACGGCGTCGGTGGTCCGCGAGTTGACGGTGTGCGTCGCGCCGAAGTCCTTCGCCCACTCAAGCTTGGTGTCGTCGACGTCGACGGCGACGATCCGCCGGGCGCCGACGAGCCGGGCGCCGGCGATCGCGGCGTTCCCGACGCCGCCGCAGCCGATGACGGCGACGGTGTCGTCCCGCTGGACGTTGCCGGTGTTGATGGCCGCACCCAGGCCGGCCATGACGCCGCAGCCGAGCAGGCCCGCGACCGCCGGGGCGGCGGCGGGGTCGACCTTCGTGCACTGGCCGGAGGCGACGAGGGTCTTCTCGGCGAAGGCGCCGATGCCCAGCGCGGGGGACAGGACCGTGCCGTCCTCCAGGGTCATCTTCTGCGTCGCGTTGTGGGTGGCGAAGCAGTACTGCGGCCGGCCCCGCCGGCACGCCCGGCACTGCCCGCACACGGCGCGCCAGTTGAGGACGACGTAGTCGCCCGGCGCGACGTCGGTGACGCCGGTGCCCACGGCCTCGACGACGCCCGCGGCCTCGTGCCCGAGCAGGAACGGGAAGTCGTCGTTGATCCCGCCCTCGCGGTAGTGCAGGTCCGTGTGGCAGACGCCGCACGCCTGGACGGCCACCAGAGCCTCGCCGGGTCCGGGGTCGGGGACCACGACCTGCTCCACCGTGACGGGAGCGCCCTTGCTCCGGGCGACCACGCCGCGAACCGTCTGGGCCATGCGCACCTCCGCGCCGCGCGCGGGGGCGGCCCCGGGCGGTCCCGGCGGCGCGCGGACCGTCCACCGTGGACGCCCCAGTGCGGCTGCCACGAATCCTAGGACTCAGTAGCGGAACGGCTTCGGGGGAGCGGCCAGCGTGGCCCGCGGGCAGACGGCCAGGCTCAGCCCGCCGAAGCCGAGCGCCTCGTCCGAGAGGCTCTCGACGGTCCAGCCCGCCTCGTCGCCGGCGTGGGTGATCGTCACCCGGAAGATCGTGATCTCGTACCGCGTCGGCGTCCCGTAGGCCACCTGGAGGGTGCCGAGGAGCTGGGCCGGCCCGGGGTCGGCGGGTCCGGCCCACGGCCGGTCCCACCGCGACCACCGGCTCGGCTCGGCCTGCCAGAGCCCGTCGGCGGTGACGCTGTTCAGCGAGAGCTCGACGAGGATCTCCCGCGCGGCGTCCTCGGGGACCACGGCGGCCGGCCGGATCACCTCGCTGACGAAGGTGTCGTCGTACGCGTCGTCGTCGCTCTGCCCGGCCACGCCACGTCCTCCCTGTCGGTGAAGCCCACGGTGCTCATCGGCGTGGCGCGGGCCGGACTACAGCCCCCGGCGGCCTCGCGTCGGCAGACTGGGCCGTGCCGGGCGGTGCTGGTCAGCCGCGTGGTGCTGGTGCACAATGGCCGTGCGCGCGCTCTCGGGTGCCACGCACAGGACGGGCGGTCCCGCCGCCGGACGAGGTCGTTGGGGAAGACGCACCTCGAACGGATCCAGGGAGGCCTTGATGTCCGGTGCAGTCACGCGAGGCGTGCTGTTCGTGCACTCCGCGCCGCGCGCGCTGGTCCCGCACGTCGAGTGGGCCGCCGGCGGCGCCCTCGGCGTGCGCCTGTCCATGGACTGGATCGACCAGCCCGCGTCCCCCGGCATGCTCCGCAGCGAGCTGTCCTGGCAGGCGCCGGCGGGCTCGGGGGCCCGGCTGACGTCGGCGCTGCGGGGCTGGGCGCACCTGCGCTACGAGGTCACCGAGGAGCCGAGCGCGGGCGTCGACGGCGCCCGGTGGAGCCACACGCCCGACCTCGGGATCTTCCACGCCGTCACCGACGTCCACGGCAACGTCGTCGTCCCCGAGGACCGCGTGCGCGCGGCGCTCGACGCGGCGGCCGAGGACCCCGCCCGCCTCGTCGAGGAGCTGCGCCTGGCGATGGGCCAGGCCTGGGACGACGAGCTCGAGCCGTTCCGCCACGCGGGCGACGGCGCCCCGGTGCGCTGGCTGCACCAGGTGATCTGAGGCCGGTCAGCCGACGGTGACCGTGGCGACCGGCGTCGCGGTGCGCGAGTCGCGGTCGAGCAGGCGGATCTGCCGCTCGCCGGTGCG